>NZ_JBICMI010000007.1:0-662 GCF_043106155.1 Pseudomonas sp. FYR_7 | reverse complement strand
TCGGTGACGCTCGGCGAAGCCGTCAGCGTGGCAGTGGTCGTGTCGATCGAGTCGTTGATCGTCGTTACCGCTGGCGTCAGATTAGGCGTCAGCTGCTCGAAGTTACCGCCCGTAGCGCTGTCGATGGTCACACTAACGGTCGAGCCGTTGTTATAGACGTCGTTGGCCGGGGTCTGGAAATCGATGCTGCCTTGAGTCTTGCCCGCTTCAACGGTGATGACCTGGCCATTGGACAGGGTCACGGTCACCGGGGTCTGAGCCGGGTTGGTCAGGGTCACGGTGTAGGTGATGACGCCGCCTTCAGTGACGCTCGGCGAAGCCGTCAGCGTGGCAGTGGTCGTGTCGATCGAGTCGTTGATCGTGGTAACTGCAGCCGCTGGATTCGGGGTCAGTTGTTCGAAGTTGCCACCCGTAGCGCTGTCAATAGTCACGCTAACGGTGGAGCCGTTGTTGTAGACGTCGTTGGCCGGGGTTTGGAAGTCGATGCTGCCCTGGGTCTTGCCTGCTTCAACAGTGATGACCTGACCATTGGACAGGGTCACGATCACCGGGGTCTGAGCCGGGTTGGTCAGGGTCACGGTGTAGGTGATCACGCCGCCTTCAGTGACGCTCGGCGAAGCCGTCAGCGTGGCAGTGGTCGTGTCGATCGAGTCGTTGATCGT
>NZ_JBICMI010000079.1:0-12457 GCF_043106155.1 Pseudomonas sp. FYR_7 | reverse complement strand
CCTCATTCTCGTAAGCATAAACCTTGCCGATTACATGCCCGAGAATGTCCTAGGTGTTGCAAATTTTCCGGCTGATTCACCGTAGAATAAACGGCGGCCGACAGCGCTTATCGTCTAAATCAGGACTCGCCACGCGCCTGCGATTATCGGCCAGAGTCGACCAAGGAAGTGGGCTTCAAGGGATGAATTTTAACTAACATGGGCCTCACGACCGCCAGCAAACCAGCGCCTGATAAATGACATTGAGCTAGGCTGCTAAAGGTAGGCCCAACACATGTCGTTTCTCTGCTCTTTTCCCAGCATGCTGAAGCCTGGATGGCGAAGTGATTCAGAAATGAAACGTTTGTCTGCCGATCAGCGTCATGTAGTAAAGAGACCGATACAGTTGTTTACTCACCACCTAATTCAAGGCGACCATTGGCGACACCCTGCATCGCTCGCTACACGCCTACCGAGCGCCGACATGCATTGCCCCACTGAATGCCTGAGTTTGCTGCCATTAAATGATCGGCAGCCAGCTCACCCCCACCCACCACAAGGATGAAGAGAGCGCCGCGTGGAATCAGAAGTCAGTCGAGTCCAGCTCAACCATGACCCACGTAGTCAGCACGACGATCCTTTGCTGGATAGTCTGCTGAGCTTGTGTGTACTGCACCAGAAACCTGCCAGCCGGGTCATGCTTACCACGGGCCTGCCTTTGCCCGCCCAGCGCCTGAGCCCCGAGCTGCTGCCCCGTGCGGCGGCCAGGGCCGGCCTGCAGGGCCGCCTGTTGCAGCGCAAGCTGGAGCAGATCCCAAGCATCGCCATGCCCGCCATCCTGTTGCTCAAGGGTGGACGCAGCGCTGTGTTGCTCGGGTGGGAAAACGAAGACACCGCGCGGCTGTTGCTGAGCGAAAGCGATGGCGGCGAAGTACAGGTCAGCCGCGAGACGCTTCAGGACGACTACAGCGGGCGAGTGTTCTTCGCTCAACCGCAGCACAAATTCGACGTCAACCATGGCAACTTGATCCCGCGGGCCAAATCCTGGTTCCGAGATACGCTGCTGCGCAGCAAGTGGCTGTACATCGATGCCATCGCCGCCAGCCTGGTGATCAACCTGATCGCCCTCGCCGCGCCACTGTTCGTAATGAACGTGTATGACCGGGTCGTTCCCAACCAGGCGACCTCGACCCTATGGGTGCTGGCGGTCGGTATCGCAGGTGCCTATATCTTCGACCTGATCCTCAAGGGTCTGCGCGGGTTATGCCTGGACCTTGCAGGGAAAAAGACCGACCTGATCATTTCGGCGACACTGTTCGAACGCATCGTGGGCATGTCGATGAAGTATCGGCCGGCCCGGGTAGGTAGCTTTGCCCAGAACATTCACGAGTTCCAGGGATTACGTGACTTCCTGGCGTCGTTGACGCTGACCAGCCTGATCGACCTGCCGTTCACGGTGCTCATCCTGATCGTCATCGCAATCATCGGCGGGCACCTGGTGTGGATCCCCATCATTGCCTTCCCGCTGGCCTTGGGCATCGGCTATGCACTGCAGCGGCCGCTGATGGCGACCATGGAGCGGACCATGGCGCTGGCATCGGAGCGCCAGTCGAGCCTGATCGAGACCCTGGCAGGGTTGGACGCGGTGAAGGTCAACAACGCCGAGAGCGAGCGACAGTACATGTGGGAGCAGACGCTCGGTACCCTCAGCCGGCTGGAGTTGCGCGTCAAAGTCCTGTCGAGCCTGGCGATGAACATTACCCTGCTCATTCAGCAGCTGGCAGGGGTGGCGATGATCTGCGTGGGTGTCTACCTGATCATCGACGGCAACTTGAGCATGGGCGGCCTGGTAGCGTGCTACATGCTCAGCGGCCGTGCCCTTGGGCCGCTGGGGCAGCTCAATGGTCTGCTGGCTCGCTACCAGCAAGCCAAGGTGACCATGGTGTCCACCGACCACATGATGGAGCTGCCACAAGAGCGCAACTTCGAAGAGCGCCCGCTCAGCCGCAGAGTATTGCAGGGCAGCGTAGAGTTCCGCGGCGTGGACTTCACCTACCCTAACCAGCAGAACATGGCGCTTAAGAACATCAACCTGACCATCCGCCCTGGCGAAAAGGTGGGGATCATCGGGCGCAGCGGGTCGGGCAAGAGTTCACTGGCCAAGCTGATCGTTGGCCTGTACGAGGCCGATGGCGGCTCATTGCTGGTCGACGGCGTGGATATTCGCCAGATCGATGTCAGCGAACTGCGCCACAACATTGGTTATGTGCCCCAGGACATTCAGCTGTTGGCGGGCACGCTGCGGGACAATCTGGTCAGCGGGGCCCGCTACATCGACGACGAAATGATCTTGCAGGCGGCCGAGCTTGCGGGCGTGCATGAATTCGCGCGGCTGCATCCGGACGGCTACGAGCTGCAGGTAGGCGAACGTGGGCAGAACCTGTCCGGCGGGCAGCGTCAGAACGTGGCCTTGGGCCGCGCCTTGCTGTTGAACCCACAGATCCTGCTGCTCGACGAACCCACGAGCGCCATGGACAACACCGGCGAGGAACGCTTGAAACAGCGCTTGCAGGCTGTGGTGGAAAGCAAGACGGTGCTGCTGGTGACTCACCGGGCTTCGCTGCTGTCACTCGTGGACCGCCTGATCGTGATCGATCGCGGTCAGATCGTTGCCGATGGCCCGAAAGCGGCCGTCATGGATGCGTTGAAGAAGGGGCAGATCAGTGTCGCATAAGCTGGATTTCGGGCAACTCAAGGAAGGCCTGCGGCGTTACTTCAAAGGCAGTGACTCGCTGGGCGGTCAGCCGCTGCCCGAGGTCAACAAGGCCCTTATCGAAGATGCGCCGCGTGTGGTGCGCCTGACGATCTGGGGCGTCATTCTGTTCTTTGTATTTCTGATCGTCTGGGCCAGTTTTGCGCCCATCGATGAAGTGACGCGTGGTGAGGGCAAGGCCATCCCGTCATCCAAGGTGCAGAAAATCCAGAACCTGGAAGGCGGCATCGTGGCGGAAATCTTCGCCAAGGAAGGCGAAATCGTCGAGGTGGGGCAGCCTCTGCTGCGCCTGGATGAGACCCGCTTCGCCTCCAACGTGGGGGAAACGGAAGCCGATCGGCTGTCCATGGCCCTGCGAGTTCAGCGCCTGAGCGCAGAGGTTGACGGCAAGCCGCTTGAAATCGACGAAGAATTGCGCAAAGCCGCACCTAGCCAAGCGGCCAGCGAAGAATCGTTGTACCAGAGTCGGCGCCAGCAGCTTCAGGACGAGATTGGCGGACTGCAACAGCAACTGGTCCAGCGCCAGCAGGAACTTCGCGAGTACAGCTCCAAGCGCGGGCAGTACGCCAACAGCCTTGAGCTGCTGCGTAAAGAGATCAGCATGTCGGAGCCTTTGGTCGCGACGGGTGCTATTTCCCAGGTGGAAGTGTTGCGCTTGCGTCGTGCCGAGGTTGAAAACCGTGGTCAGCTCGATTCCACGTCGCTGGCCATCCCCCGTGCCGAAGCGGCCGTTCGAGAAGTGCAGAGCAAGATCGAGGAGACCCGCGGCAAGTTCCGAAGCGAGGCGCTCACCCAACTGAACGAGGCCCGGACCGAACTGAACAAGGCGACCGCTACCAGCAAGGCGCTGGATGACCGTGTCCACCGCACCATGGTCACCTCGCCTGTACGGGGTATCGTCAAGCAGTTGCTGGTCAACACCATCGGCGGCGTGATTCAGCCAGGCAGCGACATCATTGAGGTCGTGCCGCTGGACGATACGCTGGTCATCGAGGCCAAGATCCTGCCAAAGGACATTGCCTTCCTGCACCCAGGCCAGGAAGCCACGGTCAAGTTCACTGCGTACGACTACACCATCTACGGGGGGCTCAAGGCCAAGCTCGAGCAGATCGGCGCCGATACCATCACCGACGAAGACAAGAAGACCACGTACTACCTGATCAAGCTGCGTACCGACCGCAGCCATCTGGGCACCGATGAAAAGCCGCTGCTGATCATTCCCGGTATGGTGGCGACGGTCGATATCATGACCGGCAAGAAGACCATCATGAGCTACCTGCTCAAGCCCATCATGAAAGCCCGCTCCGAGGCCTTGCGCGAACGCTGAGGCGGTGCCCGCACGGTCTCGTGCGGGCCCTCATTACTGTGGGTCAGCGCTTATGGTGCGCCCAAGGGGCAGGTTCACCCACCAACTGCCCCTGAATCCCCCCTACACCCATTTCGCAGAGCACTGCGCGCTCGCCTTCGGTTTCCACGCGTTCGGCCACCAAGGGCAGGTCGATGCTGTGTGCGGCACGCTGGATCGCCTCGATGAACAAACGCTTATGCTGCTCATGGTCGATGTTGCGGATGTAGCTGCCATCAATCTTCAGGTAGGCCAACCCAAGGTGGGACAGGTTGCCGATCATGCTGAAGCGCCCGCCAAACCGTTGCAGTGCCAGGCCGAAGCCAAGGCTATGCAGCCTTCGGGTCAGTTTCTCCAACGCCGGCTGGTCTGGTAGCTGCTCTTCTCCGATTTCGAACACCAAACGCGATCCGAGAGCGACGTTCTGGCTGAGCAGTTCGAAAATGCGGTGCAGAGCCTGGGCGTCCGCCAAGGTAGCGGCGGAGAGGTTCAGCGCCAGCACCTGGTCGTGGCCACGCATGTGCGCCAGCACCTTCTGCAGCACTAGAAGGTCCAGCCTTGGCATCCAGCCAAAGCGCTCGAGCCAAGGGAGGAATCGACCGGCTGGCAGCGCCTCGCCTTGTCGATCCTTCAGGCGGGATATCACCTTGTGGTGCAGCACATGCTGGGCAGTTGCACAATCGACCACCGGCTGGAAGAACAGCTCGAAGTGGCCGTTGGTGAAGGCCTGGTCAAGGCGCTCATGCCAGTCGTGCTGGCTGTCGGCAGCCACGGCAGCGACGCCTTGCTCCAGGCAGACCCAACCTGGGGTTGGCTGGTTCTCCGCGCGTGCCAGGGCCTCATCAGCCAGTTTGAGTAGGGCTGGGGGAGCGTCGCCCGGGCTGAAGGGGGCCAAGCCGATGCAGGCCACCGGTTGAATATCGGTAGCGCCCGTCTCATGCAGGCTCTGCAGCGTGGCCTCGAGCGCCTGGGCCAGCTGTATGGCTTCTTCATGCACCATACCAGGTGCCAGCACGGCGAATTCCCCACCACGGCTGCGGGAAATCAGGTCGTTGGTTTCCGGGAAGCTCGCGCAGGCGCGGCGCAATTGCTCACCAACCGCCTGCAGCAACTGATCCGTGCGCTGGCCACCTAGACGCGCGTTGAGGCCCGCCAGGCCTTGAACCCGAAGCAACAACAGGTAGCCTGCCCGTGCTTCCTCAAGGTTGCTGACCCGAGCATTGAGCTGCATTTCGAAATAGCGACGGTTGGACAGGCCGGTCAAGGTGTCTTGGTAGGACTCGGCGCGTAACCGCTCGCTGCGCTCGGCCTGCTCGGTGAACAGTGCCTTGAGCTTTTCGACCATCTGGTTCATGGCCTGGACAACGCGCCTGAGCTCGGGCGTGCGGGGCAGTTCAGGCAGGCTCAGGAATTCACGCCTGGCGATGGCATGGGACTGTTCGACCATGTAATCCAGCGGCTTGAGCTGCCGGCGCAGCAGCAACGCGCCCAGGATAGCGCTGGCAGCACCACAGAGCAGTAGCCAGCCCAGGCTGCCCAGCGCGCTTTGCCAGAGCTTGGCAATGGCGAACATGGGGTGGCTGATGACCTCGACGCGTGCCGCCTGCTGCCAGCCACGGCTGACCAACGCATCACCGCCGGCAGCTTCCAAGCCGATCAGGTGAACGAACCAACGGGGTACGCCCCCAGGGTCGGGTTCGGCATGGCGCTCGACGAGCACCGTATTGGAAGCCAGGTCCACCACCTTGATACTGGCGTAGTAGCCACTGTCGAAGATCGAACTCACCATCAGCTCGACCATGGCAGGGTCATCGATATTGGGCGTAAGCGACAGGGCCAGCGCAGTGGCTGCATCCTGTGCATGCGAGCGCAGCTGGTTGACATACTGGCTTCGCGAACTCTCCAGGCTGACCATGAAACTGCCGGTGAACGCCACTACCAGGAACAGGCAAATAGCCAACAGCAATTGTTTGAACAGTGACATCTGTGCTCCTTCAGTAAACCGGCTCGGCCGGGAAGCCTTCGGCCTGCATTTTTTTCAATAGGTCCTGCCAGCGCGACAAGCGCTTGGTGTCGCCCACTTTCTTGTTGCCACCGGCGCCTGTCAGCCATAGGCCTTCACCGTTGAAGGCATAGACGGGCAACAGGTCGGGACGCTGGCTGGCTGGCTTGATCGCGTCCATCAGGCTGTCGAGCACCAACGGCTGCGCCTGGGGCGTTGAATAATAAGTCAGTACCATGTGTGCCCGGTTCTGTCGCAAGGCCTTGACGTATGTGATCCGCAATTTCTCGCTGGGGATGCCCATGCGCCTGAGGCTGAAGTACTTGGCGATAGCGTAATCCTCGCAATCGCCAGCCCCTTTTATCAGTGCTTGGACCGGCGTTGCCCAGTAATCGACCTCGTGCCATAGATCGATATCCTCGACGTAGCGCAATTGTTGGTTAAAGAACCGGTTGACCACCTGCAGACGCTCAAGCTCTGTCCCCTGCTTCTGGGTGGCCATGAGGTTTTGCCAGGCATCGATCCGCGCTTTGCCCTCCCCCAAGGGCCCGTACAGCGCTTGCGACTTGCGACTGATCTGGGCGAAATCCCAGTCGGCATGCAAACCGCCCAGCAGCAGGCCACCCAGCAGCGCAGCCAGGGCAACTCGGTGCAGCACGGTTTTGAGCATCGGGGTGATCGCCACTGCCAAGCCCTGTCCAGGCCAGTCGAAAGAAGCGATGGTGCGGCCTGACACCGCAAAAGACAATGGCACATCGCGATCATCGGCCTCCCGGTCGGCGTCCGCCGCATCAACGCTTGCCGCGCGGGTCATGTCACTTCCTTTGCAGAGCAACTTCATCCACCATAGCCGCGCCCTGGGGCATGGCTCTGTAGAAGCCGGCATTTGACACGTCATACAGCTATAACTGTGTCATTGGATCCAACTTTGGTAATCGTTTAAGGCAGGCGTTGCGTGGCCGACAAAATCAAACTGAGCAGCGTGTTGAACAGTGAACAGTTGCTGCCACATCTGGCCCGCGGCGTTATTGAAGAACGCGTGCGCAGTGCCATTCTCGAGGGTCGTTTGCCTCCCGGAACGGCAATCAGGCAACAGGAATTGGCGACACTTTATGGCGTCAGCCGTATGCCCGTGCGTGAGGCGTTGCGTCAACTGGAGGCGCAGTCACTGTTGAACGTGGAGCTTCACAAGGGCGCAGTCGTCGCGCCGCTGATCGGCGAGGATGCGGCAGATGCCTACGACTTGCGTGTTCTGCTCGAGAGCGAGGCGTTGCGCCAATCCATTCCGTTTCTGACGGCTCAGGACATCGCCAAGGCCCGCAGTTGTATCCAGCAACTGGAAAACGAGACGCGACATGCCGAGATCGCTCGCCTTAATCGTAAGCTTCACATGGTGCTGTATAGCAAAGCAGCAAACCAGAAACTGCTGCGCTTGATCGATAACGAATTGATGCAGGAGGAGCGGTTTCTGCGCTTTCATCTTTCGTCGATGGGCCTGGGCAAGCTCACCCAGGACGATCACACAGCCTTGGTCGATGCTGCCAGTGCCAAACGTGTGAACGATGCGATTGCGGTATTGGAGCATCACCTCAACAGCGCAGCTGTGACCATTCGAAGGTATTTGGACAGCCAGCGGCCCCACTGAATGGCTTGGGTATCGACAGGTAGGTTGCAAAATCTCGCGCCGGGCGAAACAATGAGACTAATTATCATTTAAGCCCTGACAGCTGTGTCTCATGCCTAGCAACGATCTCGTGCAAACCCTCTACAGCGCTCATCATGGCTGGCTGCACACCTGGCTGCGCCACAGGCTTGGCAATGCGGCCGACGCTGCTGACGTAGCTCAGGATACTTTCATGCGGCTGTTGCACCGCCGCGAGCATCTGCAGATACAGCAGCCCAGGGCGTTTCTGCGCACGGTGGCGCGCGGGTTGATCATCGACCATTGGCGTCGAGAGGAACTGCATAAAGCCTATCTGGAAGCGCTGGCGCTGGTGCCTGAGGCTAACACCCCCGATGTTGAGACCCGCGAGCTGTTACTGGAGCTACTAGAACGTATCGCCAAAATGCTCGATGGCCTCAAGCCAAAGGTGCGCACTGCTTTCTTGCTAGCCCAATGTGAAGGCTTGCGCTATCAGGAAATTGCACAGCAGATGGGCGTATCGGTGAGAACGGTGGAGCGCTACATTGCCGACGCGCTTTATCATTGCTACCTGCTGCGCTATGAAGCGTAATGTCACCGTTTATGCCTAGCCCTCATCCAGACGCCAAGACAGTCAGACAGGCAATCCAGTGGATGCTGAAACTCCGCCACAGCGAAGACCCGGCTCTAAACGAACGCATCGCGCAGTGGCGGGCCGAGGCTGCGGCCCATGAGCTGGCCTGGCAGCGCGTCCTGCACTTGGACCAGGACTTGGACCTGCGCCACGTGCCCGCTGCGGGGGTTGCACTGCAGACACTGGAGGCCAGTCATCGCCGCCTTGAGCGGCGGCAGGCGTTGAAGCTGCTGGGCACCGTTGCCCTGTTCGGATCGGCTGCATGGCTGAGCAAGGACTTGAGTGTGGTGCAGGCCTGGTCATCCGACTACGCGACAGCCACGGGCGAGCGCAGACACGTGACATTACCCGACGGCTCTCGATTACAACTCAACACCCGCAGTGCCGTGGACGTGGCCTTCACCAGGCAGCAATTGGCGATCGACCTCAAGCGTGGGGAGGTCATGCTGGACTGTCGACAGGCAGGTCCTGGACAAGCGCCAGTCACGCTGCGCACCAGTACCGCATCGTTGCAGACCGTCGGGGGGCGCTTCGTGGGGCGTGTGGAGGACGATTGCCTGCGGGTGGTCGTCAGCGAGGGGCGGGTATTCACCCGCAGGCAGGGCACCGGCCTGATCCAATGGCTCGAGCCAGGTAGAGAATGGCGCGTCACCGCCACTGGTGCCGAGCACGTGGCGCCTTCAGGGATTGACGCGATGGCCTGGACCGAAGGCCTTATCGTCGGCAAGAACATGCTGCTCAGGGATTTCCTGACGCAGATCAGCCGTTATCGCCGGGGTTATCTCACCTGCAGCGACGACATTGCTGAGCTTCGCTTGTCCGGGGTATTCCGCCTTCAAGATCCAGAGCAACTGCTGCAATTGCTGCCTACCACGCTTCCCGTTCAAGTCCGTCAGTTGACGCGATGGTGGGTGCGCGTGGAGGCGCTGGGCCATGCCTAGTCTTTGATCAACAAGGCCTGATTCTAATGTGTCGGGTTTTGGCCGCGCATCCGGCTAGATCAGTGAGAAGAATCTCCTGCACACTTTACGGACGCTTTCATGTCAACCAACCGGGTAAAACTGTACGCCTTTGGCGCGAATGATTTTCGACCTGTCTTGCACTCAGATTTGCTGAGCAATGCCATCCGCGCTGCCTTGCTGGGGACGGCGCTTGGATTGGCCATGGTGCCTGGCATGACACTCGCCGCTGATGCCTCGCAGGTCAGCTCGACCTATGCCATTGCGCCTGGCCCCCTGGATGAAGTGCTCAATCAATTTGCCCGTCAAGCGGGCATCACGCTTTCCAGTACACCGGCACTCACTCAAGGATTGCAGTCCAAAGGCCTTCATGGACAGTACTCAGCTGAGCAGGCGCTGGGGGTTCTGCTGGCTGGAAGCGGTCTGACAGCAGCGAACCAAGGAAACCGGACCTTCATCGTACAGGCCCAGCCAGCGGAGGCAGCGCTGGCGTTACCCGATACGGATATTCGAGGCTTTACCCTTGGCAATGCCTTGGGGAGCATGGAGGGTTATAACGCCACCCATAGCCAGGTCGCCACTAAAAGCAGCCTGGCATTGGTCGAGACGTCTCAATCGGTTTCGGTGGTAACCCGGCAACAGATCGACGACCAAGGCTCTCAAACCGTCGCACAGGCCATGCGCTATACCCCAGGCGTGATGACCAACCCCTATGGTGCGACGCACCGGTATGACTACGTGGCCATGCGAGGCTTCAACGATGGCTCGGTGGATAACATCTATGTAGACGGCCTCAAGTCCATGGGGGACAACGGCACCTACAGCACGATGCAGGTCGACCCCTATTTCCTGGAGCGGATCGATGTCTTGAAAGGGCCCTCTTCGGTCCTGTATGGCCGTAGCTCTCCGGGTGGATTGGTCGCACTGACCACCAAGAAACCCGTGTTCACCGCTTTTCATCAAGTTCAAGCATCGGTCGGCACGCAAGGTCAGCGCGGGCTGGGCTTCGACACCAGCGGCCCATTGGATGCAGACAAGCGTATTGCCTACCGTCTGACCGGTTTGGCAGACGCTTCGGATACGCAGTTCGATCACAACAAAGAAGAACGCTACGCCATCGCCCCGTCGCTTAGCATCGACTTCAGCGAAGACACATCGCTGACCCTGCAAGCCTACCTGCAGCATGATCCAAACGGGGGCTATCACGGTGGCAACCCTGCAGACGGAATGCTGAGTAAGCGTAATGGGGTACGCCTGTCGGATCACTTCTTCGAAGGGGAGCCGGGCATCGATAATTACGAGCGCACCCAGCAGTCGTTCAGTTACCAGTTCGAGCATCGCTTCAACGATGTATTTACCGCGCGGCAGAACTTCCGCTACCAGGACTCGGACGTGTCGATGGACCAGGTGTACTCGGCAGGTTGGGCAGATGCCGACAGTACCGTACTGAACCGAGCCTACACCGGGGGTGATGAGCGGCTGCACTCCTACATCATCGACAACATGGTCCAGGCTGAATTCTTCACCGGCATCGCCAAGCACACCCTGCTGCTGGGCACGGATTACCAGCGTCGCAAAGCCGATGTCTCGTGGCGCTATGGCACTGTAGACCCCCTGGATGCGGCTAACCCGCAGTATGGTAACGGCAACCTGCAGGTGCTTGGTGAAAACCGATACCAACGCCGGTTGCAACAGACGGGGGTCTATCTGCAGGATCTGGTGGAGCTGGATCAATGGCGCTTCTCACTGGGCCTGCGCCAGGACTGGGTCAAGGTATCAGAGGACAATCGCGATAACGATACTAGGGTCAGTGACAAGCGGTCTAACTTCACGACTCGCGCTGGGGTGCTCTATCTCTTCGAGAATGGCCTGGCGCCGTATGTGAGCTATTCCGAGTCCTTCAACCCGAATACCGTGTCCGATCAAGACGGAAAACCGCTCGCTCCTACCGAGGGCACACAGTGGGAAGCCGGCATCAAGTATCAGCCACCTGGTAGCGACAACCTGTATACCGCCTCGGTGTTCCGTATCGAGCAGGAGAACCTGGCTTCCAAACAACCTGACGAAGACTTCTACAGGCCTGTTGGTCAAGTGCGTTCACAAGGGTTGGAGCTCGAAGCGCATGTGCAGGTTACTGATAATCTGAAACTGCTGGGTGGCTATACCTACACCGACATCGAGTACTCGAAGTCGATGCCTAGCCTGGTATCCAGCGGTCTGGACAACAAAGGCAATTCGCCCACCCAGGCCCCGGAGCAAATGGTCTCGCTGTGGGCCGACTACAACTTCCGGCAAGGCGCGCTCGATGGGCTTAAATTGGGCGGTGGTGTGAGGTATGTGGGGCATAGCTGGGCCGATGCAGAGAACAGCCGCAAGGTGCCTTCCTACACATTGGTTGATGCCTCGTTGGGCTATGACCTGGGTAAGCTGGGTTTGAAGGGCTTGGATGTCCGCCTGAATGCCAACAACCTGACCAATCAGCGCTACATCACCTCGTGTGCCAGCTTGAATTACTGCTATATGGGCGAAGAGCGCAATGTCAGCGCCACAGTGAGCTACCAGTTCTGAAGCGCACAGCGGGACAGCCGCTTATCAGAAGCTAGCTATGTGGGGTGTTTAACCCGGAAAGAAAAAGCCCCTGTCTGCAACGCAGACAGGGGCTTTTTGTTTGAATCTTGACGATGACCTACTCTCACATGGGGAAACCCCACACTACCATCGGCGATGCATCGTTTCACTGCTGAGTTCGGGATGGGATCAGGTGGTTCCAATGCTCTATGGTCGTCAAGAAATTCTGTGTGCTGGCCCGTCGTCGACGTGCCTGCGAATCTCTGTAGTTCCTACTTAAAGACAAAACCCCTACCTGCATGCGCAGATAGGGGTTTTGCGAAATGAATCTTGACGATGACCTACTCTCACATGGGGAAACCCCACACTACCATCGGCGATGCATCGTTTCACTACTGAGTTCGGGATGGGATCAGGTGGTTCCAATGCTCTATGGTCGTCAAGAAATTCTGTAGCCAGAATGTCCTGTTGGACAGCCCAGCGAATCCGGATATGTGATGTTTGTGATGCGTTGCGAACTTTCGGTTCATGTCATCTTCACCACCGCAATCTGCA
>NZ_JBICMI010000078.1:0-191133 GCF_043106155.1 Pseudomonas sp. FYR_7 | reverse complement strand
GATGGCGTCAGCAAGCTATCTGCTGTATGTAGTCGCCATCGCCATGCATGGCACTTCCTTGAAGCAGAGAGCCATAACCTTTCAAGGCTTTTGACTCAGCGATAGGTTGGCACTGCAAGCCGCTACTGACCCTGCAGCATTGAGGTCATCGGCAGCTCACCAGCTTGTCGTTTTGCCTTGCAGGATCAACTGTATCTGCAGGATAACCCGCTCTTGTGGGAGCGGCCCTCGTGCCGCGATGGGCCGCAAAGCGGCCCCGACAATATCAATTCAGAAGCTGAAATCCTGGGGCTGCCGCGCAGCCCATCAGGGCCGATCAGGCGCCCCGGCAAGGCCCACACATGGGATGGTTTCCAGCTGTGTGCCGGGGAGTCCTTCAAAAAAGCTTCAGCCCTCCCAGCTACTTGCCGGGACGGTTCGCCCTGCGACGAACCGCCCCTGACAGCAATCAACCAAACTGCTTCTGCTGTTGCTGCTGCTTGGCCACCAGCTCGGACGCAGCCAGGTAAGCCTGTTGGAACTCATCGCTTTCCAGCCACGCCATGGTCGTGTCTTCGTCCGCGCCATCGAGCCATGCACGGTAGGCGTTGAATACCATCACGATATAGTCGGTCGCGTGTTCTTCCTTGTGGCCCTTGAGCACCAAGGCCAGCAGCGGGTCCACCAGGAATACCGAGATCATCGGCACCAGGCCGCCTTCCTGGGCTTCCTTCATTTTCTTGAACAGAGGGTCGTAACTGGCCGACGCCATGGCCTTGTCGAACACCTGCTCGACGCTGGCGCTATCGCCTGCGCTGGCCTTCACGGCCTGGCCGCTGCGTACCATGCGGTTCTGCTTGGCCTTGGTGGCGGCGCGCTTGGCGCGTTTTTGTTGCTTGGTAGAGGTGGCCATGGGCAATCCTTGGGTGGGGCTTGAAAGTGCGCGTATTGAAGCGCAGTTGCCCGCGAAACCCAAGTGCCATGCACGCACCAGTGGCCGTCAACTGGCGATCGCGTCGTCCTCCTCGAACCCGCGCGATGCCCGGCCGACCAGCAGAGGGTCCGGCGCGTAGGCCACGCTCAAGTCCTTGTCCGGGTAGTCCAGCGAATGCAGGAAGTGGCGGATACAGTTGATGCGCGCACGCTTCTTGTCATCGGACTTGATCACCGTCCACGGCGCGTCGGCGGTGTCGGTATGGAAGAACATGGCCTCCTTGGCGGCGGTGTAGTCGTCCCACTTGTCCAGGGACTTGATGTCGATGGGCGACAGTTTCCAGTGCTTGAGGGGGTCGTCACGGCGCGAGATGAAACGGCGCAGTTGTTCTTCGCGGTTCACCGAAAACCAGTACTTGAACAGCAGGATGCCGCTGTTGCACAGCATCCGCTCAAGGTCCGGCGCCTGGCGCATGAACTCCAGGTACTGAAGGGGCGAGCAGAAATCCATCACCTTCTCAACGCCGGCGCGGTTGTACCAGGAGCGGTCGAAGAACACCATTTCTCCCGCCGTGGGCAGGTGCTGCACATAGCGCTGGAAGTACCACTGGCCTTTCTCCTGCTCCGACGGCTTTTCCAGCGCAACGATGCGAGCGCCCCGGGGGTTCAGGTGCTCCATGAACCGCTTGATGGTCCCGCCCTTGCCTGCAGCGTCCCGCCCCTCGAACAGAATCACCACCCGCTGACCTGTTTCTTTCACCCAGCTTTGCACCTTGAGCAACTCGATCTGCAGGGCGTGCTTGGCCCTTTCGTACTCTTGTCGACGCAAGCGCTGCGGGTAGGGGTAGCCTAATGGCAAGCGCGCCGATGTGCTGTCTTCGCTGCTGCCCTTGGGGGCGGTGGCGACTTCCAATGCGGCGGGCGCCTGGCTGATCGCGGTGATGGCAGGTTCGGGTTTGCGCGGGCGGGGGCGGCGAGTGCGCGGCTTGGCCTTGGGGGCAGCGTTCTCGAGGGGTGGGGAAGTCTGGAGAGGGGCGTCTTCGCTCATGGAGGTCCTTGCAAGGTGGTTCGAATGTTTACCTTGAATGCTAAGGACGACAGGGGGCTGGCTTTTTGATGTTGGTCAACTTGGCCGGGATGAGTGCTGCTGCTCGACGGCTACCCATGACGAAGGGCGGTCCACCAGCACTTTTCGACAGGCAACAAAAAACCCGCACTGGGCGGGTTTTTTGTGTCGCTTCGGGTAACTTTGCAACCACCAGAAGCTGAAGGTGGTGCCCAGAGACGGAGTCGAACCGCCGACACGAGGATTTTCAATCCTCTGCTCTACCGACTGAGCTATCTGGGCGACGAGGTGAATTAAATAGACTTTCAGACTGCTCGTCAACGACTTTTTGAAAAAAATATTAAATTAATTCCGTCGCTTACGTTCTCCGAGGTCACTGCGAGGGCGGGACGTAGCCTTCTGCCTGGGCGTATTCTTCGCCGGCGAAAAACTTGTCCATCTCGGCCTGGAGGAATTTGCGGTCCTCGCCATTCATCATGTTCAGGCGCTTTTCGTTGATCAGCATGGTCTGGTGCTTCTGCCAGTCGGTCCAAGCCTTCTGCGAGATGTGATCGAAGATGTCCTGGCCCTTGGCCCCCGGATAGGGTGGGCGGTCCAGGCCGGGCAGTTCTTCGTTGTACTTGCGGCACATCACGGTGCGGGTCATCAGGCATCTCCTGCAATCAGTTCGTCGGCTGCGCGTTTGAGCAGCTTCTTCACCGGGGCGGCCAGGCCCAGGCGCGGTGGGGTGGCCAGGTTATACCAGAGCCAGTCGGCCTCGACCATGTGCCCTTCGACCGGGTCGACGTGCACCAGCCAAGGCTCGATGGCCAGCTGGAAGTGGCTGAAGGTGTGGGTCAGGTTGTCCAGGGCGCGGCTGCGGCCCAGGCGCAGGCCGTGCTGGTCGGCCAGGTCGTCGAGCTGGCCGATGTCGTCGAGCTCCGGCAAGCTCCACAGCCCGCCCCACAGGCCACTGGACGGGCGACGGTACAGCAGGATGGCGCCGTCGTCGTTGGCCAGCAGCGGCATCAGCGTGCGCCGCTGCGGTAGCGCCTTGCGCGGTTTGGGCTCGGGGTAGCGGGTTTCTTCGCCATGCAGGTGCGCCTCGCAGCCGCGCCGTACCGGGCAGAGCAGGCAGGTGGGTTTGCTGCGGGTGCACAGCGTCGCGCCCAGGTCCATCATTGCCTGGGTGTAGTGGTTGGCACGAAGCTTGGGCGTGAAGCGCTCGGCGGTGGCCCACAGTTGGTTGGCCACCTTCGGCTCACCGGGGTAACCGGCCTGGGCGGTGAACCGGGCCAGCACCCGCTTGACGTTACCATCCAGGATCGGCGCACGAATGCCCATACTGATGCTGGCGATGGCGCCGGCTGTGGAGCGGCCGATACCCGGCAGCTCGGTAAGCTGCTCGACGCTGCGCGGGAACACCCCGCCATGCTGCTCGACCACGATTCTTGCAGCCTTCTGCAGGTTGCGGGCGCGGGTGTAGTAGCCCAGGCCCGTCCACAAATGCAGCACCTCGTCCTCGGGCGCCTCGGCCAGCGCCTGCACGGTCGGTAGCGCGTGCATGAAGCGGTCGAAATAGTTCAGCACCGTGCTGACCTGGGTCTGTTGCAGCATGATCTCAGACACCCATACACGATACGGGTTGATGCCCTGTTGCCAGGGCAGATCGTGCCGACCGTGTGCGTCGTACCACTCCAGCACAGCGCTGGAAAACTGCTCGGGTGTCATCGCTTGAACAGCCCCTTGAGCGCGTCTTTGAGTTCCGGGCTCACTTTGTCTCCGAGTTTTTCATCGAGCTTTTCGTCGATCTTGTCTTTGAGGCGATTGCCTGCGAGTTTGGCAGCGACCTTGCCCATGCCGTCCTTGTCCAGACGGCAAGCCTTGGCGCCCAGCTCCAACGGGCCACGGCAGCGCAGCGGTACTTCCACACCCACATAGCGCTCGTTGACCTGGCAGGCCGGGTCGGGCATGGCCCGCTGGTCGCCCTCGACGATCACACCCACGTTGTAGTCCATGCCCAATACCCGCAGGTCCACGTCACCATGGCCGTTGACGGTCAGGCCTGGGATTCGCACCTTAAGGTCAGGGTTGCTGGCCACGCCATTGCGAATCACCACGCTGCCACGCAGCTCCTGGAACGGGGTGTCCTTGCCGCGCGGCTCGCCGCTGAGCGACTTGCGGTTGAGCGTGGCGATGGCCTGGCACAGTTGCTGTTCGAGGTTGGCATTGACCAGCACACCGTCATTGATGGTGAAGTTGGCCGTGCCGTTGAGCGTGTCCACCAGCGCTTTCTGGCTGTTACCGGTGGCGGTCAGGTCGCTGGACAGGGTCAGCAGGCCCTTGACCGGCGGCGTCTTGTCTTTGTCGTCGGTCTTGATGAAGTGCTCGACCGGTACTCGCTGGATGCGGGTATTGACCCCCAGTTGTGGCACGGCGGGGCGCACATCGACCGTGCCCTTGGCCTCGAAGGTGCCGTTGTACAGGTCACCGCGCAAGGTTTGCAGGGTCAGTAGCCCACCCTGGCCATTGGCTGTCAGGCGGGCGTTGCCGATGGGCAGCTTGTCCAGCGTCAGCGAACCGAAGCTCAGGTCTGCCTGCAGGTCGAGGACGCGCAGACGGTCCACCGGCAGCAGTTTGTCGGTGCTCCAAGCGCCCTGGGTGGGGGCGTCGGGCAGCGGTGTGCTGCCTGCACCGGCCACGGCACTGGCTTCTTGCTGCTGTACCTGGGCCTTGCGCGCAGCAGTGGCGCCCTTGGCCTCTTCGCTTTTGGCCGGCAGGTACCGGTCGGTATCGAAGCTGTCGCCCTTAAGTTGCAGGCGCAGGGCTTGCCTGGCGAAATCTTCGATCGCCACGCGCCCGGTGAAGGTGCTGCTGTCCAGTTTCACCGACAAATCTTCCAGGGCGATGCTGGCAGGCGTGCCCTGCAGGCGCGTGACCAGTTCGAGTTTGCCGAAGGCGGCCGGGTCCTGGGTAGCAGGCAGCGGATGGCCGATACCGTCCAGGAACGTGCGCAGGTCGAACTGCGCAATGGACAGGCCACCACTTAGCTGCGGCGTCTTGTCCAGCTCACGCAGGTTGAGTTCGCCCAGGGCGCGCAGCTGGTTGGCCGACAGTTTCAGGCCGTTCCATGACGCCACGTTGGCGGCCTGGTCGAGCAGCAGCTGGCCCTGGGCGGCGAAGGTCACGGTCTTGCCGCCGGTAGGCTCGCCGGAGGTTTCACCCGACAGGCGCATGTCTTCGAAGCTGTAGCGCTTGAGCGCACGGTCCAGGCGCAGCTCGCCGGCCAGTTCGGTGCGCGCCTTGATGTTGGGCTGGCTGGCGCTGATGAATGCGCTGGCCTTGAGTGGAATACTGGCGCCTTCGTGCACCGCGCCAGTGCTGAGCTGAATGCTTTCGGCGTTGTAGCTGACGCCGCTGCGTGCGTCGGTGTACTGCACGCGTGCATTGTTCACGGTCAAGCTGTCGATATCGAGCTTGACCGGTCGGTCTGCGCTGGCGGTGCCGGAGCGCTGATCGCTGTTTTCGGTGCCCTGCGTATCCCCTGGCGCAGGGGTCTTGCCTTCGGCCGACGCGGGCAATGGCTTGCCGAAGTCCTCCCAGTTGCCATGCCCCTGTTCGTCACGGGTCAGGATCAGGTTCAGCCCTTCGACGCGCACATCGCTCATCTGCACCTCGCGGCGCAGCAGCGGCAGTACCCGCACCGACAGGCCCAGCATCTGCAAGTCGGCAAAGGGCGACTTGGGCGCATTCAAGGTGGCGATGCTGGCGTCATGCAGCTCCAGCCCCAGCCATGGGAACAGGCTCCAGCCAATGTCGCCGTTGAGGGTCAGCTCCACATGAGCCTTGTCGCGCGCCAACTGGCGAATCTCGTCTTTGTAGTCGTTGGGATCGAACAGGTGGGTCAGGGCAAAGCCCAGCGCCACGATGATCAGCAACAACCCGAGAAGCCCTAGGCCCAGGATTTTGCCGAACGCTTTCATGGGCGAGTCCTTAACTATCGGAATGTGAATTCAAGCGCGAGAGTATAGCGCCGCAGCGGCCGTCCCTGTTTATTCGCCTGGATATACCGGCCATTTCCTACATGCCAAGCAGATGCTACGGCTTTCGACAGCGGTGATCATGGCAGTTCAGAAAGATCGGCTACAGCGCCTGACCGTGTCAGCCGAACTAAAATGGGCGATATCAGATTGCTTTCATGTGATCGGATACTGCACCCTTGCGCCGCTTTGCCTGCCTCCACAACTTATAAAAAGGATCATCTCCATGAGCCGTACCGTGACGGCGGATGCCCTGGCCAGTGCGCCAGGCTTCCTCTCCAAGGAACGCATCATCGCCCGGCCGGGCTTCAACCGCTGGCTGGTGCCCCCGGCTGCTCTGGCCATTCACCTGTGCATCGGCATGGCCTATGGCTTTTCGGTGTTCTGGCTGCCGTTGTCGCAAGCCTTGGGCATTACGGCGCCAGTGGCATGCGCGCCAGACATGAGCTTCATTGCCCGGTTGTTCAGCGCCGAGTGCGACTGGCCCATTTCGATGCTCAGCTGGATCTACACCCTATTCTTCGTCTTCCTCGGCTGTTCGGCCGCCGTGCTGGGCGGTTGGCTGGAGCACGCCGGCCCGCGCAAGGCCGGGTTGGTCTCGGCGCTGTGCTGGTGTGGCGGCATGCTGATTTCCGCCATCGGGGTGAAGACCCATCAGCTGTGGCTGATGTGGCTGGGTTCCGGTGTGATCGGCGGCATTGGCTTGGGCCTGGGGTACATTTCGCCCGTTTCCACCCTGATCAAGTGGTTCCCGGACAAGCGCGGCATGGCCACCGGCATGGCTATCATGGGCTTCGGCGGCGGAGCCATGGTGGGTGCACCGTTGGCCACGGCGCTGATGGGCCATTTTGGCAACGCGCACGAGGTGGGCGTATGGCAGAGCTTCGTGGTCATGGCCGCGATCTACTTCGTGTTCATGACGGCCGGCGCCCTGGCGTATCGCATCCCGCCCACCGGCTGGAAGCCCGAAGGCTGGAGCGCACCGGCCAAGAAGGCGGGCAACGGCATGGTCACCGATCGCCATGTGCACGTCAGCGTAGCCTGGAAAACCCCGCAGTTCGTTTTGGTCTGGCTGGTGTTGTGCCTGAACGTGTCGGCCGGTATCGGTATTCTTGGCATGGCCTCGCCGCTGTTGCAGGAAGTGTTCGCTGGCAAGCTGCTGGGCAATGAACTCACCTTCAGCCAGCTCAATGCCGCGCAATTGGCGCAGATTGCCGCCATTGCGGCGGGCTTTACCGGCTTGTTGAGCCTGTTCAACATCGGCGGGCGGTTTTTCTGGGCGTCGTTCTCCGACTATATCGGGCGCAAGAATACCTACTTCGCCTTCTTTGCCTTGGGCGTTGGCCTGTACAGCCTGATCCCGAACATGGGCCACTTGGGCAACGTGGCGCTGTTCGTGGCGGCGTTCTGCATCATCCTGTCGATGTACGGCGGTGGCTTCTCCACGGTACCGGCCTACCTGGCCGACCTGTTCGGCACGCAAATGGTCGGCGCCATCCATGGGCGCCTGTTGACAGCCTGGGCCGCCGCCGGGGTGCTGGGGCCTGTATTGATCACCTACCTGCGCGAGTATCAGTTGGCGGCTGGCGTCGAGCGTGCGGCAGCGTACGACATGACCCTGTACATCCTCGCTGGCCTGTTGGTGCTGGGCTTCATCTGCAACATGCTGATCCGCCCGGTGGCCGACAAGCACTTCATGACCGATGCGCAACTGGCCGCCGAACGGGCGTTGAGCCACGACAAGGGCGCTGACGGCGCGCGATCCCTCGAATGGAAGGCCGCACCTGGCAGCCTGCCGCTGGTGCTGTTGGCCTGGACCGTGGTGGTGGTGCCGTTGGCCTGGGGCGTCTGGGTGACCCTGCAGAAGACCGCCGTATTGTTCCACTGACCTAGGCCGGTCGAAGCGTTGTCATGGGGCATTCGCGCCGGGCCCCGTGGCATCGATGCTGTCGGCAAGTGCAACAGGGCCGCGTTCAGTGGCGGCCCTAGAGTTATCGCAAAAGCGGTCATTTCCTCCCGGTTGTATAGACCTGTAGCGGTATCCGACCCCGTCATCACTGGGCTTGCCATATGTCTTGCGCGTTCCAAGCAGCGGCCATCTGCGCCTATAATGCAGCCCTTTTCGCCTAATGATTTTGCGGAGCTGGTGATGGTCGAACGTAAGGCTTCCGTCGAGCGCAATACCCTGGAAACCCAGGTCAAGTGCTCGATCAACCTCGATGGCAGTGGCAAGGCCCGATTCGATATCGGCGTGCCTTTCCTTGAACACATGCTGGACCAGATCGCCCGCCACGGGCTGATCGATCTGGATATCGAGTGCAAGGGCGACCTGCATATCGACGATCACCATACCGTCGAGGACGTCGGTATCACCTTGGGCATGGCGTTCGCCCAGGCCATCGGCGACAAAAAAGGCATCTTCCGCTACGGCCACGCCTATGTGCCGCTGGACGAAGCATTGTCGCGCGTGGTCATCGACTTCTCCGGCCGCCCCGGCCTGCAGATGCATGTGCCTTACACCCGTGCCAGCGTCGGCGGTTTCGACGTCGACCTGTTCCAGGAATTCTTCCAGGGCTTCGTCAACCACGCCCTGGTCACGTTGCACATCGACAACCTGCGGGGGCACAACACCCACCACCAGATCGAGACCGTGTTCAAGGCCTTCGGCCGCGCACTGCGCATGGCTGTTACCCTCGACGAGCGCATGGCCGGGCAGATGCCGTCCACCAAAGGGTGCCTGTAAATGCAGACGGTAGCGGTAATCGACTATGGCATGGGCAACCTGCACTCGGTGGCCAAGGCGCTTGAGCACGTCGGCGCTGGCAAGGTACTGGTCACCAGTGATGCAGCGGTGATCCGCGAAGCGGACCGGGTGGTGTTCCCAGGCGTTGGTGCCATTCGCGACTGCATGGCCGAGATTCGGCGCCTGAGCTTTGACAGCCTGGTGCGTGAAGTGAGCCAGGATCGCCCATTCCTGGGCATCTGCGTAGGCATGCAGGCGCTGCTCGAGCACAGTGAAGAAAACGACGGCGTCGACTGCATTGGCCTGTTCCCGGGCCAGGTGCGCTTGTTCGGCAAAGACCTGCAAGAAGACGGCGAGCATCTGAAAGTGCCGCACATGGGGTGGAACGAAGTCAGCCAGAGCGTCGACCACCCTCTGTGGCACGACATCAGCGACCGGGCGCGTTTCTATTTCGTGCACAGCTACTACATTGCCGCCGGCAAGCCCACCCAAGTGGTTGGCCGTGGCCATTACGGCGTCGATTTCGCCGCGGCGCTGGCCGATGGTTCGCGTTTCGCGGTCCAGTTCCACCCGGAGAAAAGCCATACCCATGGCCTGCAACTGCTGCAGAACTTCGTGGCCTGGGACGGGCGCTGGTAAATGAGCCGTTCGAAGACCAAGGCGCCGATCCTCACGCTGGCCCCCGAGCAGGAGCGTGAAGCGCTCGATACGCTCAAGCGCTTTCTCGAAGACCGTTTCGAGCTGGAACTGGGGTCATTCGAAGTCGCCGAGGTGCTCGAACTGTTCACCCATCACATTGCACCCCATTACTACAACAGGGCGATCGCCGATGTTCAGCTGCACCTCAAGGAGCGGTTCGAGAGCATCGAAAGCGATCTGTGGGCGCTCGAGAAGCCCTGAAACCCCAAGAACGGACAGGTTCCCAAGATGCTGATTATCCCCGCTATCGATCTGAAGGACGGTGCCTGCGTGCGTCTGCGCCAGGGCCGCATGGAAGATTCCACGGTATTTTCCGATGACCCAGTGAGCATGGCCGCCAAGTGGGTTGAGGGCGGCTGCCGTCGCCTGCACCTGGTCGACCTCAACGGTGCCTTCGAAGGCCAGCCGGTCAACGGTGAAGTGGTCACCGCCATCGCCAAGCGCTACCCGACCCTGCCGATCCAGATCGGTGGCGGCATCCGCTCGTTGGAAACCATCGAGCACTACGTCAAGGCTGGCGTCAGCTATGTCATCATCGGCACCAAGGCGGTGAAGCAGCCTGAATTCGTGGCCGAGGCCTGCAAGGCCTTCCCTGGCAAGGTCATCGTCGGCCTGGACGCCAAGGACGGCTTCGTCGCCACCGATGGCTGGGCCGAAGTGAGCACCGTGCAGGTCATCGACCTGGCCAGGCGCTTCGAGGCCGATGGCGTCTCGGCGATCGTCTACACCGACATCGCCAAGGACGGCATGATGCAGGGCTGCAACGTACCGTTCACCAAGGCCCTGGCAGAAGCCACGTCGATTCCGGTGATCGCTTCGGGTGGCATCCACAACCTGGGCGACATCAAGGCGCTGCTCGAAGCCAAGGCGCCCGGCATCATTGGCGCCATCACCGGCCGCGCCATCTACGAGGGCACCCTCGACGTAGCCGAGGCCCAGGCCTTCTGTGACAACTACCCGAGCATTGGCCAGCGCTAAGCGAGCGCGACAAGGGGGCGCCTGGTGCGTCTCCCGTGTCGTCTCACGCTTGCCGCTTGCAGTTGCTTCCCAGGAGCCCTCTCATGGCTTTAGCTAAACGCATCATCCCTTGCCTGGACGTGGACAACGGCCGTGTGGTCAAGGGCGTCAAATTCGAGAACATCCGCGATGCCGGCGATCCGGTGGAGATTGCCCGGCGCTACAACGAGCAGGGTGCGGACGAGATCACCTTCCTCGACATCACGGCCAGCGTCGATGGTCGCGATACCACCCTGCACACCGTCGAGCGCATGGCCAGCCAGGTGTTCATCCCGCTGACCGTGGGGGGTGGGGTGCGCACCGTGCAGGACATCCGCAACCTGCTCAATGCCGGGGCCGACAAGGTGTCGATCAACACTGCCGCGGTATTCAACCCGGACTTCGTGGGCGAGGCGGCGGACCGTTTCGGTTCCCAGTGCATCGTCGTGGCCATCGATGCCAAGCAGGTATCCGGCCCGGGTGAAACCCCGCGCTGGGAAATCTTCACCCATGGCGGGCGCAAGCCGACCGGCCTGGACGCGGTGGAGTGGGCGAAGAAGATGCAAGACCTGGGTGCGGGCGAAATCCTGCTGACCAGCATGGACCAGGATGGCATGAAGAACGGGTTCGACCTGGGCGTGACCCGTGCCATCAGCGATGCGTTGAGCATCCCGGTGATCGCCTCGGGCGGGGTGGGTAACCTTCAGCACTTGGCCGATGGCATCTTGCAAGGGCATGCCAGCGCCGTGTTGGCTGCCAGCATCTTCCATTTTGGGGAGTACACGGTGCCTGAGGCCAAGGCCTATATGGCAGCGCGCGGAATAGTCGTTCGCTGACTCGAAAAAAAGGGGCTGCCAGGCAGCCCCTTTGGTGATCAGCCCTGCTTCACTTCACGCATGGGCTTGCCTTTGACCGGCGCATCGTTGGCCACGTAGTACTTGGCGGTGCTGCGCGGCAACGGCTTGCGACCACGGATCTTGTCCGAGATTTTCTCGGCGATCATGATGGTGGTGGCATTGAGGTTGCCGGTGATGATGATCGGCATGATCGACGCATCCACTACACGCAGGCCCTGCATGCCATGCACGCGGCCTTCGCCATCGACCACCGCCATGTCGTCGGTGCCCATCTTGCACGAGCACGATGGGTGGTAGGCGGTTTCGGCGTGCTCACGGATGAATTTGTCCAGTTCTTCATCGGTTTGCACGTGCGCGCCTGGGCTGATTTCGCGACCACGGTACGGGTCCAGCGCTGGCTGGGCCATGATTTCGCGGGTCAGGCGAATACCGTCACGGAATTCTTCCCAGTCCTGCTCGGTGGCCATGTAGTTGAACAGGATGCTTGGGTGCTGGCGTGGGTCCTTGGACTTGACCTGCACGCGGCCGCGGCTAGGCGAGCGCATCGAGCCCATGTGCGCCTGGAAGCCATGTTCCTTGACGCCCTTGGAGCCGTTGTAGTTGATGGCCACCGGCAGGAAGTGGTACTGGATGTTCGGCCACTTGAATTCAGGGCGCGAGCGAATGAAACCGCCGGCCTCGAACTGGTTGCTGGCCCCGATGCCGGTACCGTTGAACAGCCACTCGGCGCCGATGGCCGGCTGGTTCCACCACAGCAGCGACGGGTACAGCGAGACGGGCTGGGTGCACGCGTACTGAAGGTACAGTTCCAGGTGATCCTGCAGGTTTTCGCCAACGCCTGGCAGGTCGTGAACGACCGGGATGTCCAGGCTTTCGAGCAGAGCGCGCGGGCCCACGCCGGAGCGCTGCAGCAGTTGCGGTGTGGCGATGGCGCCGGAGCTGACGATCACTTCCTTGCGGGCACGTGCTTCGACGCGCTCTTCGCTGTCGCCCACCAGGTAGCTCACACCAATGGCGCGCTTACCGTCGAACAGTACGCGGTCGCTCAGAGCGTGGGTCACGATGGTCAGGTTGGGGCGTTTCTTGGCCTGGTCCAGGTAACCGCGGGCAGTGCTGGAGCGGCGGCCATTCTTGGTCACAGAACGGTCCATCGGGCCGAAGCCTTCCTGCTGGTAACCGTTGAGGTCTTCGGTGCGTGGGTAGCCGGCCTGTACGCCAGCCTCGACCATGGCGTTGAACAGCGGGTTGTTGCCAGCCTTGGGCGTGGCCACGCTCAATGGGCCGTCACCACCGTGGTAGTCGTTGGGGCCGATGTCGCGGGTTTCGGCCTTGCGGAAGTACGGCAGGCAGTCCAGGTAGGTCCAGTCTTCCAGGCCTGGCAGCTCAGCCCAGCCATCGAAGTCCAGGGCATTGCCGCGGATGTAGCACATGCCGTTGATCAGCGAGGAGCCACCCAGGCCCTTGCCACGGCCACATTCCATGCGGCGGCCGTCCATGTGCGGCTCCGGATCGGTCTCGTAGGCCCAGTTGTAGCGGCGGCCTTGCAGCGGGAAGGCCAGGGCAGCTGGCATCTGGGTGCGGAAGTCGAAGCGATAGTCAGGGCCGCCGGCTTCGAGCAGCAGCACGGTGGTGCCTGCGTCTTCGGTAAGGCGAGTAGCCAGGGTGTTACCGGCAGAGCCGGCACCAACGATGATGTAATCGTATTCCATGGGGAAGCTTCCTCCGGAAGCAGTTGCGCGTCTGGCGCTGCACCTGGTGCAGCCAGGCCTGACGCGCAAATGGATGAGTGCTGCAAGGGCCGGTCGGTCAACGACCGGCGCTGTCCTGCAGCATGGGCTGGCGTGCTACGGCCGGTCAGAAGACCGAGGCGTAGTCGCCCAGCTCGACCTGTACCGACTTGATGCGGGTGTATTGGGCCAGCGAGCTGATGCCGTTCTCGCGGCCAACGCCCGATTGCTTGTAGCCGCCCACCGGCATTTCGGCTGCCGACTCGCCCCAGGCATTGATCCAGCAAATGCCCGCTTCGAGCTGGTGGATGATGCGGTGGGCACGGTTCAGGTCGTTGGTGCACACACCGGCAGCCAGGCCGTATTCGGTATCGTTGGCGCGGCGGATCACTTCTTCCTCGGTCTCGTAGCTGAGGATGCTCATGACTGGGCCGAAGATCTCTTCCTTGACGATGGTCATGTCGTCGCGGCAGTCGGTGAACACGGTCGGGGCCACGAAGGCACCCTTGCCGAAGTCGCCTTCGGTCAGGCGCTCGCCGCCACACAGTACGCGGGCACCTTCTTCCTTGCCCTTGGCGATGTAGCCCAGCACGCTTTCCATGTGCTGGAAGCTGACCAGCGGGCCGAAGTTGGTGTTTTCATCTTCGGGGTTGCCGGCACGGATACGCGCTACGCGCTCGAGAATCTTGGCTTCGAAGGCGGCCTTGTGCTCGGCTGGGATGAACACGCGGGTACCGTTGGTGCACACCTGGCCCGAGCTGTAGAAGTTGGCCATCATGGCGATGTCGGCGGCCTTGTCCAGGTCGGCGTCGGCGCAGATGATCAGCGGCGACTTGCCGCCCAGCTCCATGGTCACTTCCTTGAGCGAGGAGCTCGAGGCGCTGGCCATGACCTTCTTGCCGGTGGTGGTGCCGCCGGTGAAGGAGATCTTCTCGATGCGCGGGTGCTCGGTCAGCCAGCTGCCCACTTCGCGGCCGCTGCCGGTCAGTACGTTGAACACGCCGTCCGGCAGGCCGGCTTCGGTGTAGATCTCGGCCAGCTTGAGGGTGGTCAGCGAGGTGACTTCCGACGGCTTGAAGATCATCGCGTTGCCGGCAGCCAGGGCCGGTGCGGATTTCCACAGGGCGATCTGGATCGGGTAGTTCCAGGCGCCGATACCGGCAGTCACGCCCAGCGGTTCGCGACGGGTGTAGACGAAGGACGATTCGCGCAGCGGAATCTGCTCGCCTTCGATGGCAGGGACCAGGCCTGCGTAATATTCCAGCACGTCAGCGCCGGTGACGATGTCGACGTAGCGGGTTTCGGAGTAGGACTTGCCGGTGTCCAGGGTTTCCAGCAAGGCCAGCTCGTCGTTGCGTTCGCGCAGGATGTCCACGGCGCGGCGCAGGATGCGCGAGCGCTGCATGGCAGTCATGGCCGCCCACACTTTCTGGCCGCGCTCGGCGCTTTCGACAGCCTTCTCGACGTCAGCCTCGGTGGCGCGTTGCACGTGGGCAAGCACTTCGCCGGTAGCCGGGTTGATGGCTTCGAAGGTGGCATCGGTGCCAGCGTCGACGTAACCGCCATCGATGTAGAGTTTTTGCGTTCCGAAACGGGCCATAGTGTCCTCGCAAGTGCAATGTGTGAGTAGGCCGGGCGTCACGCTCCTGCCGTGCTGGCAGAGGCCGTGCGCCGTTGTTCAGCAGCAGGGTCGGTGCCCAGTGTGTGCTGCTTGGCCAGTTGTAGATCCATGTATTCGTAAGCGATCCGTATCGCCTGGTCGGTGTCGAAGGCATCCCCCGACAAGGCTCCACGCAGCCACAGGCCGTCGATCAGAGCCGCCAGCCCGCGGGCTGCCTTGCGTGCATGGTAAAGCGGCAGCACGCGGCGAAACTGGCAACACAGGTTGGAGTACAAACGGTGGTCATTGATCCGTTGCAACCTGTGCAGATCGGGCTGGTGCATGCTGGAAGCCCAGAAAGCCAACCAGGTTTTCATCGCCGGGCCATTCACCTGGCTAGCATCGAAGTTGCCCTCGATGATCACTTTCAGGTGGGCGCGCGGCGCATCGTCCGTCAACGCCTGGCGGCGCGCTCGCACGCCTTCGTTGAGCATGCTCATGATGTAGCCCATCGTCGCTGCGATCAGGCCGTTCTTGTCCCGAAAGTAGTGACTGATGATGCCGTTCGACACGCCTGCCAAACGGGCAATGAGCGCAATGCTGGCGTCCCCCAGACCGACCTGATCGACCGCTTGTAACGTGGCTTCGATCAACTGCTGACGGCGGATGGGTTGCATACCGACCTTGGGCATCTTGCTTTCTCCTCAGGTCTGCGAGCAGACGACCAGCGTCTGACTCGGCGAAGACCAGTCTATTTTGTTTTGATTGAACGTTCAATCAATAAAGAATAAGCTCTGCGACAATTTGTGCCATTGACAGCCCATGTGGCGGCCCCAGCGGCATCGATTGAAACCTTAGGAAATCGCGCAAACCCAGAGCCGGCAAGGCTTTTACGGGGGCGATCGATGAAGGACGCAGACGCCGTCGCAGTGTGGACAACCTGCGACATGCCTCAGGATCGGGCGATATCCCTGTGACCAATGCGCGCACTTTCAACCGTGCGCAGCGTTATGAAGCGGTGGTAGCGGCGTATGTGTTGCAGCGGATCGGTTCGAAACCGCGATTTCCAGGGTGCTTTTATAACACCTGATGCAGTGGGGGTATTCCACCAAATGCTCAGGAAGACCGATTAGCCTCCACTGCCGTTCTGCCCGGAGCCTTCTTGCAATGAGTTCTGCCTCACTAACCAAACCCCCCGCCGAGAGGGTACGGGTCAACCGCGTGGTGTTCTTCACCTCGGCGCTGATGATCCTCGTTCTGACTGCCTTGCTTATCGCTGTTCCTGAAACTGCTGGCCGCGTACTGGGCGTCGCCCAGCAGTGGCTGACGCGCAGTTTTGGCTGGTACTACATGCTGGTGATCTGCGGCTACTTGCTGTTCGTCGTCTACCTGGCATTTTCCGACTACGGCAAGCTCAAGCTGGGCGGTAAGGAAGACCAACCTGACTTCAGCTACGGCGCCTGGGCCGGCATGCTGTTCTCGTCGGGCATCGGTATCTCGCTGTTGTACTTCGGCGCGTCCGAGCCGCTGGATCACTACTTCAATCCGCCCGAAGGCACGCCGGCCAGCCTGGAAGCGGCGCGTCAGGGCCTGCAGCTCACGTTCCTGCACTGGGGGCTGCACGGCTGGGCGATCTACGCCCTGGTGGGCCTGGCCGTGGGTTATTTCGCCTACCGTCACAACCAGCCGCTGGCACTGCGCTCGGCACTTTATCCACTGGTGGGCGAGCGCTGGGTCAAGGGCGCTGCCGGCAACGCTGTGGATATCTTCGGCATGTTCGTGACCCTGCTGGGCCTGGTCACCAACCTTGGGATCGGCTCGATGCAGGTCGCGTCGGGGCTTGAATACCTGTTCGGCATGGACCACAGCAAGACCAACCTGCTGGTGGTGATTCTGGTAATGGCTGGTGTTGCCACAGTGGCAGCGGTCTCGGGCGTGGAAAACGGTATCCGCCGCCTGTCCAACCTGAACATCGCGCTGTTCAGTGGCCTGCTTATCTTCGTCCTGCTGGGCGGCGAAACCCTGCACCTGCTCAACGGCTTCGTGCAGAACGTGGGCGACTACCTCAACGGCATCGTGCTGAAAACCTTCGACCTGTATGTGTATGAGGGTGAGGCGGGCAAGTCCGAACGCTGGTTGGGCCTGTGGACGGTGTTCTATTGGGCCTGGTGGATTTCCTGGGGCCCGTTCGTAGGCATGTTCATTGCCCGGATCTCCAAGGGCCGTACCGTGCGCCAGTTGGTCAGCGGTGTGCTGTTGATCCCGCTGGGCTTCACCCTGGCGTGGCTGTCGATCTTCGGCAATACCGCCCTGGACCTGGTGATCAACCATGGCGCCGTGGAACTGGGCAAGACCGCCCTCGAGCAGCCGTCCATGTCAATCTACCAACTGCTGGAATACTTCCCGGCAGCTAAGATCGTGATCGGTGTGGCCGTGTTTGTTGGCTTCGTGTTGTTCCTGACCCCAGCGGACTCCGGCGCAGTCATGATGGCGAACCTGTCGTGCAAAGGTGGCAAGGTCGACGAGGACGCCCCGCACTGGATGGTGGTGTTCTGGTCGGTGATCATCACCCTGGTCACCATCGGCTTGTTGTTCGCCGGCAACTTCGAAGCCATGCAGACCATGGTGGTGCTGGCAGGCCTGCCGTTCTCGGTGGTGCTGGTGCTGTTCATGTTCGGCTTGTACAAGGCCATGCGGCAGGACGTGGCCATGGAGCAGGAGCGGGCCGAACTGGCCGCACGTGGCCGTCGAGGCTTCAGTGAGCGCCTGACTCAACTCGACTTGCAACCGACCCAGGCGGTGGTGCAGCGCTTCATGGACAAGCAGGTAAGCCCTGCGCTGAAGGATGCAGCGGCCCAGTTGCAAACCCAGGGCTTCGACGTCGAGACCCGGGTCGGCCAGTCGCGCAACATGATGGGCCTGCGGGTGATGATGGAAGAAGGCAACCCCTTCGTCTACGAGGTCAGCCTCGATGGTTACATGGCTGCACCAACAGAAGCCCCGGCCGAGGGTGAGCCCGAGGTACGGCAACGCTTCTACCGCGCCGAAGTGTATTTGCACGACGGTAGCCAGGAGTATGACCTGATGGGCTTTGCGCCTGAACAAATCGTGCGCGATGTGCTGGATCAGTTCGAGAGCCACCGCCAGGTGTTGGGGCGGGTCTACAGCTGACGCACGACCTGGCCTAGCAATATGTACGGCCAATGACCACACGTGCGTGGCTACGGTGGGTCTCCCGATTCAAGGAGGCCCACCATGCCCACCGCTCGAGCCGCTTCATACGACTTCAAAGCCCAGGTCAACGCGCAGTTTTCTGGTCGGCCTACCTTACGGCAGGTAGCCAGCCTGCAAATCATGGGCTTGCTGATCGAGCACTACCCCCTGATTGCCGTTCATCGCCCACGCTCAAGGATACCAACCAGCTGAGCCTGGTCAGGGTGAACCCCGATGGGCAAAGCTCAACGACCCTTCCACTCGTAGACGAGATACTCAAGGCCAAGCTGCACAACCGGGTGCTGGACTTCACGCCAGTGGCCAACATCAATCAGTATCTGCTGCTCAGCGGCAAACACTTCTTTGCCATCCCCGACCCGTTCGAGACTGCCGAGGGCGATCAAATCGATCTCGTGGCTCTGCAACCTGCCTTCGAAGACCTGCTGCTTTTACTGGACGACTATTTCAACGCGGCACAGGTCAAGTACTGGCGTGCTGTCGGCAGTATGGGCGTCAGCCGCGATCGCTGGCTGCAGCTGGTCATGATAACGGCGCTGCTGCACAACCTGTCGCTTCACGGCTTGAGCGCTCGGTAGCAGGCTTGTCTGCGTGGACTCTTGGGCAGCCCCAGTGAGCGGCCGACTGTGTTCATGGTGGAGATGGTACGTCCCTATCAGAACAGCAGCGTTAGCCGTTTCCTGCCAGATCTCATCGTACAGGGACAGTGGGACGAGGGTGAGGCAGTGCTGTGGTGCAAGCCGTCCGGCGTGGTGTGGACGTTCGACACGCTGGATGAATTTGCGCAGGCCCTACAGCAGGAGTATCCCGCCCTTGTGGACGAGCAAGGGATGGTATGGCATCGGCATGAGCTTGGAGGAGACCCTTTTGCGCACCGCCATCAGCCACCGTGAAGATCAGCTGATCATGGATTGGTTGACGGTCGACTACCCCAAGCAGCTTGTCTGGCGATTGGATATCGGCGCCACTTACCCGGCATATGTGGTCACCCATCTCGACGACGCGCAGCGTCAGCCTGAGCGGGTCAAACGCTTCGCAGGAGAATGGCGAAGCGCATTACTGCACAGCGCCTTGCAGGCAAAATTGAGGGGACAGTTAAGCGAAATCGGTCTTCAGGCTATTTCCGATTATTGCGGCGGCAGGGTGGACGCAATGCAACCGGCCAGCACACTGATGCCGTTCGCATTGCGACGTGCACCGGACAGTGAGCAATACGATCAGGTACATGGCATGTATGTTCTGGTCAATCAGACGCCTGGAACAGTTGTGCTGTACAGGCCCCTTTACGGTAGTAGGGCCGTGCTGGAGTTCACAAGCACAGACGCCTTGATGGATGAGGTGCGCAACAACGTTGAGCTGCAGGCCAGCATTCTTGACTGGCTAACACCTGAAGCTCGCCCGGTTTACGACCACGGCGGGTTCAGCGAGCCCCAACTGGGGCACTCGATTATCGATACCTCGATCTTGCCCGGGCGTGTTGCGCCTGCTCAGTTCTGGGCCAAACCCTGGCTAAATGATGTCGACCTTCAGTTGTACAGAGCCAACCGCGATTTGCTGGTCGATCTGGCCGAACGCAGCTCGGTCGCCAACGCAGAAAGCCAGTGGGCGGTTCTCACTCAAGGTGCCTGGTTGCTGTTCGACGTAGCTTCCATATTGGTGAGTGGCCCCATCGGTGCTGTAGCCTGGATGGTCCAAGCGCTCAATGCCGCGGCAGCTGACGAAAGAGCCATCCGTGAGGGTACGGCGTTCGAGCGCTCGGCTGCCGTGGTGGACATCGTGCTCAACCTGGTGATGGCGCTGGGGCACGTGCTCGGGCCGAAAATGGCCCCCAAGCCGGTAGAACTGCCTGATGCCATACGCCCTTCAACGATGGCTCCCGGGTCGACCCTCCCAGTGCTAGCCGATGCCGATGTGCCGAGGCAAGGCAAGGCAAGGCAAGGCAAAGTCTACCTTCCTGGGCCAGTCACCAAGGCGCAGGCGATCATGGATTTCTCCTTCTCAGGTGGGGAAGGGTTCAATGCCTTGCCGGCCGAAATGCGCAGCAAGGTCTTGGGTTTGCGCGTGCAGATCGATCTGGAACAGCACTCGCCGGCTTCCAGCGGGGAGGCCGCAGGTTTATACACGGTCGATGGGCAACGCTACGCAAAGATGCTGATGGGCACCTTTGCTGTATCGGTCGATGCCGAAGGCGTGCGCATCATCGATGCGCAGGGCAAGCCTGGCCCATGGTTGAAGCGTGTGGGCGGGGCATGGCGTATCCACTCGGGCCAACGCTTGCGAGGCGGGATGCCCAAGAGTCGTCTTCAGCTCATACGCGAAGAGAACATGCGCCGCGAAGAGAGCATGCGTGAAGAGGTGAGCGTTTGACGCGTGCGCGCGAAGCATTGGCCGCAGCCTATGAACGACATGCTTCTAAAGTAGATAAGACCACCGAAAAACTTGAGGAACTTGAGCGAGTCGAAACGCCTGATACACAGCAACTGGAAATGATCAGTTTACTGCGCCAAGTCAGAAGGGGGGCAGCGCCAGTATGTGTGCAAAGACCTCGACGCGCTCATAAAACACGACAGCGAGCACGACGCTCTGCTCATGTCGGGCGGCTCGGTAAGACCTTCCAGTGAGCTCGTCTCGACCACGGTAACTTATCAGCGCAGTACCATCCGACGTGGCCTACTGGCGACCTGCGAGACGTATTACAACTTGCTGGCGGTCATGATCAATGAAGAGTCCATAGACGCACAGCTTGATGAAATCTTAGTCCTACCTACCACTGAGGAGGAGCAGCAACGCTACAAGCGATTGACTGCCTCGCTCGAGCGCGTGACGCAGTGGGCCAAAGATATGCTGGCCTTGGCCGCAAAACTTGATCCTCTACTTGAGAGCACCCGAGCTGACAATGACATTGTGTTCCAGGATGCTGATGGCAAGATCGAAAACGAGCATCTTGAACTGACCAGAATTATTCAACAGCGCCAATTGAACGCCGTTGATCTTGAGTTTCGACTGCTTGAAGACCTCGGCGAATTGTCAATTGATCGTCTTCGGGGTGCCTCCGAAGAGCAGATCAACGAGTACAACGAAATGCTGGTTGGAAAGGCACTCAAGAGTGCGGGCAGCGCCCACGGTGACTTGGCTGGCAGCAGCTTGTCTGTCGAGGAGCGAGTCGCTGTGCTCAATGACGTGATTGATGCGTACGAGGAGACCATTGGCAAGGCGCAAATCTAGCCAGCTCCCAGCCTGAAGCTATCCGACTCGACAAGCTCCAACAGTACCTCGACGAGCTACGCCGGTTGAAGCTGTTGGCCAGCGAGGAAATGCAGGCCAATATTCGTGAGGTCGAGCAGACCGAGGCCTTTGCACCACGCACGCCCGTCTATGCTCCACGCGGCGGTGTGCGTCGAATGGTCAGAACCAAGCAGGGACGTAACGTAGTCGGTGTCGAGACCGTCGACGACGCAGGTCTCCCTGTACTGCAGCAAGTGGACAGTCATGCGAAGGTGTTGAGAACCTTCCGCCGGCAGGATAGCCAGTGGCAAGAGGTCGAACCGCCAGGCACTGCTGAACAGCCGCCAAGCTCTGCCATCAAGGTAAGCGAGTTGCGTCGACAAGCGCAAAAGCTGATCAATAACGTTGATGCCACGGTTGCGATGGCAAGGAAATTCTTCGCCAAGAATGAGCCATTGGGATTGGCCACGATTGTCGACGAACACGTCAAAGACCTCAAAGCCAACCTGGCGTTGTTGCCTCGAACTGATGCTGAAAGTGCGTTGAGAGGGCGAATCGAGCATGCAATCACTGAGCTTGACGACCATCGTCAGAAGCTGCTCAAGACCTATTATTTGACCTGTAAAACCCCTGCCATGAACGCGCTCAAATTCCTTTACGAACTGGGTGAGATTACCGTTAGCCGAGCAGATCGCAGAGTGCCGTTGGGAACAAATGACTATTTGGATACCTACGAGATCAAACGGGTATCAGGCAGGCCTATCTGGGAGGCTCACTTTCATTATCCTGCCGTGGACACGGCAGATCAGGACTTTTCTCGTGGGCATCTGAAATTGTGGGAGCAGCGCAGGCTTGGGCATCAAGCTGTGTTGCGGGCCGCAAAGAAACAGCAAGTGCTCTCCATCTACCGTGGCCAGCTACGTAAGGGCGATGTGGAGGGCATCATTCCATTCGGGTAACGATGCTGCTGTAGCCTGTGCTCTGCTCGCTGCCAGGTGGCAGGGTCTAGACTCACCGACGTACCTGCACTGGCATGAGGGCACGTGGGCAACCTACTTCGCGGGCACCCTGCGCGATGCCCGCTCAACGGTTGCTGTAGCGGCCTTGCTTGCCATGGGCGGGCATGGCCAGGTTGCTTCGTTCGGCAATCATCTGCTGCAGGTTGATCAGCTTCACACCCTGTCGCGTGAGGTTTGGCAGCTCGCGCTCCAGCACTTCGAGGGTCTGTGGATACGGGTGGCCAATCAGCACTGCCGAGCCCTGTTTGCGCGCCAGGGCGATGCCTTGGTGCAGTTGGCGTGTAATTGCCTCAGGCGTGCGCTCGTCATCCAGAAATACATCCCTGGAGACATTCGCCGTGCCCTGTGCCTGGGCTTGTGCCGCGGCCACGGTCGCAGCGCTGGTGCGGCTGTCGACGAAGAACAGGTCGCGGCGCTGTAGCTCACCCATCAACCAGGTCATGGCGTCGCGTTGTGCCGTCATGCGGCTGCCCATGTGGTTGTTCACGCCAGCGGCATAAGGCACCTTGGCCAGGGCCGCATCAAGACGCCTGGCAAGCTCGTCTTGCGGCACGCCGGGGTGCCAGGCATAGGGCCCGGTGGCCGGGTCCATGGGCATGTGCAGGATGACGGTTTTACCCGCCTTATGCGCCTGGCGGGCGAAATCGGTGGCATGCGGGGTGTCAGGCATGATGGCCATGGTCACCGGCCCCGGCAGCGCCAGGGTTCGACTGTCGCGCTCGGGGCTTTGGCCGAGGTCATCGATGATGATGCTCATGTAGGCCTGGCTGGTGGGCGCCGCGTGCGCCACGCCCGCCATCAGCCCGATCAGCAGATACAGCAAATAACGCATGGTTGGCTCAGCTGCCTTTGGTGATGTTCAGGCCCTTGAGCAGGCTCAGGGCCTGGCTCAGCTGGAAGTCGTTGTCCTGCGGCCGCTCCTTGCGCTTGCTGCTGCCGGTGGGACGGTCGGCGCCCCCATTGCCGTTGCCCAGGTGCCCCTGCAGGTCGGCTTCCTTGAAGTTGTCGTTGTCCGCTTCGGCCGTAAGCTTGGCCTGGCGGACCTCGATGTCCGGCACGATACCCTGGGCCTGGATGGAGCGACCGTTGGGGGTGAAGTACAGGGCAGTGGTCAGCTTCAGGGCACGGTCGTTGGCCAGGGGCAGCACGGTCTGGACCGAGCCCTTGCCAAAACTGTCGGTGCCCATCAGCACGCCGCGCTTCTGGTCTTGCAAGGCGCCCGCGACGATTTCCGAGGCCGAGGCGCTGCCGCCGTTGATCAGCACCACCAGTGGCACACCTTCGCTGGCATCGGCAGGGTCAGCCGAGAAGCGCAGCTCGGAATTGGCGATCCGCCCTTTGGTGTACACGATCAGGCCCTTGGTCAAGAAGTGGTCAGCCACTTCCACCGCCGACTGCAACACGCCCCCCGGGTTGTTGCGCAGGTCCAGGATCACGCCACGCAGCTTCTTGCCGTTGTCCTTGCGCAGCTTGGCCAAGGCCTTGCCCACTTCGTCGCCGGTCTTGACCTGGAACTGGGTGATGCGGATATAGCCGTAATCGTTCTCGAGCAGTTGGCTCTTGACGCTTTTAACCTGAATGACTGCACGAGCAAGGGTCACATCGAACGGCGTACCCCCATCGCGCACCAACGTCAGGGTGATCTTGTCGCCCACTTTGCCGCGCATCTTGTCCACGGCCTCGGTCATGGTCTGGCCGCGGGTCGGTGCGCCGTTGATCTTCACGATCAAGTCGCCCGCCTGCACGCCGGCCTTGGACGCTGGGGTGTCATCAATGGGCGAGACCACCTTGATGAAACCGTCTTCCTGGCCGACTTCGATGCCCAGGCCGCCAAACTCACCGCTGGTACTTTCCTGAAGCTCTTGAAAGTCTTCAGGGCCCAGGTAGGCCGAGTGAGGATCGAGGTTGCTGAGCATGCCTTTGATGGCGTTTTCCAGCAGGGTCTTGTCATCGACAGGCTCGACGTAAGCTGCCTTGATACGGTCCATGACCTCGGCGAAGGTGCGCAGCTCTTCAAGCGGCAGCGGCGCTTTGGCAGTGACCTCGGTGACGGGCACGGCAGCCGCCTTGGCAGGCTCTGCAGCAATGGCCAGGGGTGCGCCGACCGCCAGGGCGATGGACAGGGCCAGCTGGGTAAGACGGGGCGAGTGCAGCATGTCGAACGAACTCCTGATCCTGTAGACGCTCCCTTCGGAGCATGGGCACAGCACACGCTGCGCCACATAAGTTTGACTAGCCGCGGCACCACTGGGAGGGGTCGGAAGGCCGGCCCTGCTGGCGGATGGCGAAATACAGACCGGCAGCCTCCTGGCCACCGCTATCGCCGACTGTCGAAATGGCTTCGCCCGCCTTGACGACGTCACCGGCGCTCTTGAGCAGGCTCTGGTTGTGGCCATACAGGCTCAGGTAACCATTGCCGTGGTCGAGAATGACCAGAAGACCGGCGCCACGCAACCAGTCGGCGAACACCACACGGCCTCCATGGACAGCCCGCACCTGAGTACCGGGGTTGGCACTGATCATCACCCCGTCCCACTTGGCGCGTGAATCACCGCCACGGGCATCCCCGAAGCGTGCCAGCAATCGACCATTGACGGGCCATGGAAGTTTTCCACGGGAAGCAGAAAATGCGCCGCCATAACTGGCACCGTCGCTCGAAACCATGGGCCCGAGGGTCGCACGGGCCTTGCGCGGTGGCTCGGCTGGCTCGGGCGCCTTGTCACGGGCTGCGGCGGCGAGTGCCTCTTGCTGGCGGCGTTTTTCCGCCTCCTGCTGAGCCAGCAGTGCGCGTTGGCGTGCCTGCTCGGCTTCACGCGCCTGGCGGGCCAGGGTTTCCTCGATGGTCTTGAGTACCTTGGAAAGATCGGCCTGGTCCTGCTCGCGGGCGCGCAGCTTCTGGTCGCGGTCCTTCACATCGCCGTTGAGCTTGGCCAGCACCTCGCGGCGCTTACCCCGTTCGACTTCCAATGCCTGGCGGCGGGTGTCGAGGTCGGCGCGCTGGGCCAGCAACTGCGCTTGCTGGCTGCCGATGTCACGTTCGACACCGGCCAATTGGCGCAGGGTGTCATTGAAGGCGCGCAGTTGCTCCAGGCGCGCCTTGCTGAGGTAATCGTAGTAGGTGAGCGTTCGCGCGAATTTTTCGGGGTTCTGCTGGTTGAGCAGCAGCTTGAGGTATTCCTCACGGCCGTTCTGATAGGCCGAACGGGCCTGGATGGCAATCAGCCGCTGTTGTTCAACGCGGGCGCTCTGGAGTTTTTTTTTCTCGGTATCAAGGCGCTCCAGCTCGCCCTCGGTCTTTTTTAGTTGCTGCTGCAGGGCCTCCACCTGCTTCTCCAGGTTGCCGATGTCGGTTTCGGTGGCCTTCAGGTCTTTCTGCACGCCGGCCTTTTCTTCCTGGAGCTTGCCCAAGGTTTTCTTGAGCTCGGCGATGTCCTGGCGGGTGGCGTCCAGTTGCTGCTGGGTCTGTGCGCGCTCGTCGGCGAACGCCGGGGTGAGCAGGCAAGACAAGGCGAGAAGGATCAGGGCGCGAAGCATGGGTTTGGCATACCGGGGATGGAGACTGGCCTAGTATGAATGAGCGGCAGGCTGCACGCTACACGCCACAGGAAAGGGCCGCGAACTGGCCCGTGCTTCTTGTGGCGTGTGGCATGACTGTCAGGCGTCGATCAGGATGGACGTGCCTGTCATCTCGGCAGGCTTCTCCAGCCCCAGCAGCTTGAGCATGGTCGGTGCCACGTCTGCCAGCACTCCGCCTTCGCGGACCTTGAGGTTGCGCTTGCCTACATAGATGAACGGCACCGGCTCGGTGGTGTGTGCGGTGTGCGCCTGGCCGGTGGATTCGTCTTCCATTTGCTCGACGTTGCCATGGTCAGCCGTGATCAGTGCTTCGCCACCGACCTTGTCCAGCGCCGCGACGATGCGGCCCATGCAGCCATCCAGGGCCTTGACGGCCTTGACTGCGGCATCGAACACACCGGTATGGCCAACCATGTCGCCGTTCGCGTAGTTCACCACGATCACGTCATGACGCTGCTGCTCGATGGCTTCGACGATGCGGTCGGTGACTTCGGGCGCGCTCATTTCCGGCTGCAGGTCATAAGTAGCGACCTTGGGCGATGGAATGAGGATGCGCTCTTCGCCTTCGAATGGTTCTTCGCGCCCGCCCGAGAAGAAGAAGGTGACATGTGCGTACTTTTCGGTCTCGGCGATGCGCAGCTGGGTCTTGCCATTGTTCGCCAGGTATTCGCCCAGCACGTTGTGCAGGCTGGCCGGCGCGAAGGCGGCCGGCGCCGGGATCTTGGCCGAATACTGGGTCAGGCCGATGAACGCCGCCACTTTCGGCAGACGCGCGCGCGGGAATTCGTTGAAGTCCGGCTCGACGAACACGCGCGACAGCTCGCGGGCGCGGTCGGCGCGGAAGTTCATGAAAATCACTGCATCGCCGTCTTCGACCTTGACGGGCTCGCCGATGCGCGTGGCCTTGACGAACTCATCACTCTCATCGCGGGCGTAGGCTGCTTCGAGACCGGCCAGGGCAGTGTCGGCGGTGTATTGCGCGTCACTGTCTACGATCAGGTTGTAAGCGGCGCTCACCCGGTCCCAGCGGTTGTCGCGGTCCATGGCAAAATAGCGGCCGATGAGACTGGCGATGCGGCCTTTGCCCAACCGGGCGAACGTGGCATCGAGCAGTTCGATGGAGGACTGGGCGCTGCGCGGCGGGGTGTCGCGGCCATCGAGGAAGGCGTGCAGGTAGATTTTTTCGGCCCCACGCTGCGCAGCCAGCTCAGCCATGGCAACGAGGTGGTCCTGGTGGCTGTGAACGCCACCGTCGGACAGCAGGCCGAGAATGTGCACGGCCTTGCCAGCGCCCGCCGCCGCATCGACCGCACCGGTGAGCACCGGGTTGGTGAAGAACTCGCCGTCACGGATGGCCTTGGTGACGCGGGTGAAGTCCTGGTAAACAACGCGCCCGGCGCCCAGGTTCATGTGGCCGACCTCGGAGTTGCCCATCTGGCCATCCGGCAGGCCGACATCCATGCCCGAACCGGAAATCAGGCCGTGCGGCTGGGTAGCCTGCAAGCGGTCGTACACCGGCGTGTTGGCGGCGTGGATGGCGTTGTACTCAGGGCTTTCGCTGTAACCGAAGCCGTCCAGGATGATCAGGACCAGGGGTTTGGGCGTGCTCGTCATCAATCAAACTCACGGTTGTTCAAAGATGATAAAGACACGCATTTTAGGGCAAATGCGCCGGTGTGGGCGAATAATCGTCCTCAAGCCCGACCGGCGCACCCTCACGGCATTGTGTAACGGCACTTGCTTCGCGGCCCGGTCAGGCTTTGGTGGCACCGGGCTGGTGTGTATACTGGCCGGCATTTTCAATCGCGTGGAACACCCCAGATGGTTGCTAACCTGATTCAATTCGCGACAAACCACTACCTCCTGGTGGCGATCTTCGTCGTTCTGCTGGCGGCATTGCTGGTCAACGAAATCCGCCGTGGCGGGCAAAGCCTGAGCAATGGGCAACTCACCGCCCTGGTCAACGCCGACAAAGGCCTGGTAATCGATATTCGCCCGGCCAAGGAATATGCTGCCGGTCACATCGTCGGTGCGCTCAGCATCCCCCAGGACAAGCTGGCCACCCGCATGACCGAGCTTGAAAAGCACAAGGACAAGACCCTGATCGTGGTGGACGCGATGGGTCAGCATGCCGGCACCGTGTGCCGCGACCTGCTCAAGGCTGGTTACAACGCTGCCAAGCTCAGCGGTGGCGTTTCCAGCTGGAAAGCCGACAACCTGCCTTTGGTGAAGTGATATGAAACCTGTCATCGTCTATTCCAGCGACTACTGCCCCTACTGCATGCGTGCCAAGTACCTGCTCGAAAGCAAGGGTGTGGCATTCGAGGAAATCAAGGTCGATGGCAAGCCGCAGGTTCGCGCTGAAATGACCCAGAAGGCCGGTCGCACCTCCGTGCCGCAAATCTGGATCGGCAGCACCCACGTCGGTGGCTGCGATGAACTGCATGCCCTGGAGCGCGCCGGTAAGCTCGACGCACTGCTTGCCGACTGATTTTTGCACTGCATTCCCAAACATTAGGATAAGGATCTGCCATGACTGACCAACAGACCACCGGCGCTGCTGCAGAAGACAACAGCCCTCAGTTCTCGATGCAGCGCATCTACGTGCGTGACTTGTCGTTCGAAGCCCCGAAAAGCCCGCAGATCTTCCGTCAGACCTGGGAGCCGAGCGTTGGGCTTGACCTGAACACCAAGCAAAAGGCCCTGGAAGGCGACTTCCACGAAGTGGTGCTGACCCTGTCGGTGACGGTCAAGAACGGTGACGAAGTCGCCTTCATCGCCGAAGTGCAGCAGGCGGGTATCTTCCTGATCAAGAACCTGGATGCCGAGTCGATGAGCCACACCTTGGGTGCGTTCTGCCCGAACATCCTGTTCCCGTATGCCCGCGAAACCCTGGACAGCCTGGTGACCCGTGGCTCGTTCCCGGCCCTGATGCTGTCGCCGGTCAACTTCGATGCGCTGTATGCGCAAGAAATGCAGCGCATGCAGGAAGCCGGCGAAGCACCCACCGTGCAGTGATCGCCCGCATCACGAAAAGCGCCCTTAGTGGCGCTTTTTGTTTGCCTGGTATAAAGCCTCTAGCAGGCCCCCGTGGGCTATTGCGCTGCTGCGTAGCGCTTTGTCAGCTGCCGGCAAACCCATTCTGGCGCCAGGCTTCATAGACCGTCACCGCCACTGTGTTGGACAGGTTCAGGCTCCGGCAGCCGGGGCGCATGGGCAGTCGCAGCCGTTGTTCGGCAGGCAGGCTGTCCAGCACTTCGGTCGGCAGGCCGCGGCTTTCGGGGCCGAACAGAAACGCATCGCCTGGCTGGTAGGCCACTTCATGGAAAGGGTGCGAACCTTTGGTCGTGAAGGCGAAGAGCCGTGGCTGGCCCAGGCTTTCGAGGCAGTGCGCCAGGCTCGGGTGGCGCTTGAGCGTGGCATACTCGTGGTAATCGAGGCCTGCGCGGCGCAAGCGCTTGTCGTCCAGTTCGAAGCTGATGGGTTCGATCAGGTGCAGCGCGCACCCGCTGTTGGCGCACAGGCGAATGATGTTGCCCGTATTGGGTGGAATTTCGGGTTGAAAAAGGATGACGTGAAACATGCACGGCTCCAAGCATGAAGATGGCGAGCATTCTACCCCTGAACTGGACGTGCGATCGAAAGCCTTCCCTCGGGTGATGCTTTCATTGGCGATTGTGGGTGTGATGATCGGCTTGATGATTGGCCGCCTGACCGCGCCCGTCGAGCGTGAGTTGCAGCAGGTGAGCGTGGCGCAAGACGGGTTGGTGTTGTGGTTCAACGCAGAACCCAAGCTGCATGGCGAGATTGTGGAAGGCACCGTGGCGTTGCTGTTTCAGGCCAAGGGCCGCCCTCAGCGAGGGCAGCTGACCGTGCGTGGCAAGCCGGTCAGCTGGCGAGTGCAGGACAGTCAGGAGGGCCTGCTGTTGACGGTGGTGGCTGCGCGTACGCTGCAGGGTCACTGGTCCAGTGAAGAAGTATCTGGACGCTGGCGTGTGCAGGTGGACCTGCACGAATAAAAGAGGGGATTCCCGGCCTGCCTGTACCAAGGTCCCCGAAACGTGTGCGTGAGCGAATAAAAGAGGGGTCACCTGGCCTGCCTGTACCAGGGCCCCGAAACTGGAGTTATTTGTCTTATTGCAGGTGCCGTGCCAACTTTTGAACCCTGTTAATGCGGGGTAAAAGGGGGAAAACGGCCAGTATGCGCGGCCATTTGTGCCTTCAGGCGGTGCGTGTGGCACAGCAACGGTGCACCTAACCCTCAAACTGAAAAGGGCCGCTAAGCGGCCCTTTTCTGGTGTTCTGCAGCAGTCGACGCCTAGTGGTCTTCACCCTCTTCCTCATCACCACCGGCGACGTTCATGCCCAGCTCCTTGATCTTGCGCGTCAAGGTGTTGCGACCCCATCCCAGCAACAATGCCGCATCTCGGCGCCGCCCTGCGGTGTGCTTGAGGGCCGTCTCGATCATGATGCGTTCGAAACTCGGTACGGCGCTGTCGAGCAAGCTGGTCTGCCCGCGCGCCAGTGCCTGGTCCGCCCACTGGCGCAGCGCTTGCTCCCAGTTGGTAACCGGCGTGGCATCCTGCGGCAGATTCAATAACTCAGGTGGCAAATCGCCGATCAGTACCTCACGGCTCGAAGCCATTACCGTGATCCAGCGGCAGGTGTTTTCCATCTGTCGCACGTTGCCCGGCCATGGCAGGTTGCGGATGAATTCCTCGGTCTCGGGCTTGAGTACCTTGGGTTCTACCGACAGCTCCTGGGCCGCCCTGGCCAGGAAATGGCGAGCAAGGGCGGGAATGTCTTCACGGCGATCTGCCAACCGAGGGATATGAATGCGAATGACGTTCAGGCGATGGAACAGGTCTTCGCGGAACTTGCCGGCCTGCACCAGCGCCTCCAGGTTCTGGTGGGTCGCTGCAATGATGCGCACATCGACCTTGACCGGAATGTGGCCGCCGACGCGATAGAACTCGCCGTCGGCCAGCACGCGCAGCAGGCGCGTCTGGGTATCGGCCGGCATGTCGCCGATTTCATCGAGAAACAGTGTGCCGCCGTCCGCTTGCTCGAAGCGTCCTCGACGCAGGTTGGCCGCGCCAGTGAAAGCGCCTTTTTCATGGCCAAACAGCTCCGACTCCATCAGGTCCTTGGGGATCGCCGCCATGTTCAAGGCGATGAAAGGTGCGGCTGCACGCGGGCTGTGCCGATGCAGTGCGTGGGCGACCAGCTCCTTGCCCGTACCGGACTCGCCATTGATCAGTACGGTGATGTTGGAATGGCTCAGGCGCCCGATGGCACGGAACACCTCCTGCATTGCCGGTGCTTCACCGATGATTTCAGGCGTGCGCGCCAGGTTTTGCGGCACCTCCAACCCTTGCTGCTCCTGGGCGTGCTGGTTGGCACGCTTGACCAGGGCAACCGCTTCATCCACATCGAAAGGTTTGGGCAAATACTCGAAAGCGCCGCCCTGGTATGACGCCACTGCGCTATCCAGGTCCGAGTGTGCGGTCATGATGATGACCGGCAGGCGAGGGTGTTGGTCGCGTATCTGCGCCAGAAGCTCCAGGCCACTGGAGCCAGGCATGCGGATGTCGGAAATGATCACGTCTGGCTGCTGACGGGCCAGGCGACCCATGACACCCTCGGCGCTGTCGAAGCTCTGGGTGGTCATCCCTTCCTGTTGCAGGGCTTTTTCAAGGACCCAGCGAATGGAGCGATCATCGTCGACGATCCATACGGTTTCACTTCGGCTCATGAGGCGGTGGCTCCTTGTTCCAGGGGCAGATAGATTGAGAAGGCGGTGTGGCCTGCGTGGCTTTCACACTCGATCAGCCCCTGGTGCTGGCTGATGATGTTTTGGGTAATGGCCAGGCCCAGGCCGGTACCGTCCGGGCGACCACTGACCATGGGGTAGAAGAGGGTGTCCTGCAGCTCGGCAGGGATGCCAGGGCCGTTGTCGATGATCTCGACGCGTGCCACCAGGCGATGGCGCACGTGGCCGATGGTGAACTGGCGCAGTGCCCGGCTGCGCAAGGTGATGCGGCCCAGGCGCAGCTCATTTTGCGAGCTGATGGCCTGCATGGCGTTGCGCACGATGTTGAGCACCGCCTGGATCATCTGTTCGCGGTCGATCAGCACGTCCGGAAGGCTGGGGTCATAGTCGCGCGCCAGGGTGATGCAGCCCTGGCTTTCGGCCTCCACCAAGCTGCATACCCGCTCCAGCACCTCGTGGATATTGGTCATGGCCAGCGACGGCAGCTTGTTCGAGCCCAGCATGCGATCGACCAGGTTTCGCAGGCGGTCAGCTTCCTCGATGATCACGTTGGTGTAATCGCGCAAGCTCTCTTCGGGCAACTGACGCGCCAGCAATTGTGCTGCACCGCGAATACCGCCCAGCGGGTTCTTGATCTCATGGGCCAAGCCACGCACCAGCATCTTGGTGGTCTCTTGCTTGCTCAGCTGGGCTTCTTCCTTGGTGATGCGCAGCAGGCGATCGCGCGGGTGGACCTCCAGCAAGAGCAAGGTCTGGCCCAGGTGCAGGATTGGTGTGACGGCATAGTCCACCGTGATGGTCTGCCCCGTCAGCGAGGTCAACTGGGCTTCACGCTTGGTGAAGGGGTGCGCCTGCTCCACGGCCTGACGCAGCGAACTCAACGCTTCGGTGGACTCGGTGAACAGTTCGCTGATGAACTGCCCGTGACTGCGCTGGCCACTGACGGCTAGCAGCATTTCGGCGGCCGGGTTCATGTACTCCAGCCGCAGCTCGGCATTGAGCAGCAGCGTGGCCGTGGTCAGGTTGTCCAAAAGCAGACGGTGTTGTGCATCGCTGATGGTCATGGTGCGGCGTCGACCTCTTTCGGTGCTTGCTGGCAAAGGAGGCGCGCGATGCGCGACACATCCAGTGGTGGCTGTTGGTCTGGAAATGCAAGAAACAAACCAAGGCGCCGAAAAGAGGCAGATTCGACAGAATCCTGTGAGTTTTCGCCCAGATTCGCACCAGAAGACACTGCATTAACGTTTCAGGTGCCTCATTATGGCTTGAATCGCAGTGCGGCCATGGAATTGCTGCACCATTTTGGAGCATAGGGTGTTTAAGACGGATCGCAAAGCTGGCCAGTTGCCCTGATCATGCCCTGCTTCATCAGCGGTGCACTTGGCCGGCTCGCAATAGCGGTGGCCACGCTTCGTGCGCAGGCCTGACCGTCCTGACGCCTGAATGCCGCGAGCTGTTTAAGCAACTGACCTTCTAGCCTGTCCAGCTTCGGGCGAATGACGGTCTGCAGGTCCGCCCGAAGGTTGTCCGGCGCCCGCCCTTCCAGGCGCCATTGGTGAAGCAGGGTGTACTGCACGAGCTTGTTGGCTTCTATCTGGTCGGCAAAAAAGGCTTCGGCATCGTGCGGGGCCAGGCCCAGCCCGGGCGCGGCCACCTGCACGCGCGCCAAGACTGCTTGCTCGCGGTCAGTGGCTTGCACGGGTTGCTCTTTGTCCCATTTGTGCAGGGCAACGGCCTGTGCAATGGCCAGGCGCTGCTCAATGGTATCTAGCAACGGCTCAAGAGCAGGGTGCCGCGGTGAAGCGGCGCTGCAGCCGCTCAAGCTGAACGCGGTGAGCAGGCAAAGCAGTCGATTGCGCATGGGGTGCCTCCTTAGGATGGAGGCTTGATTTTGAGAGGGAAGGGCAACGGATCGAGGTAGGCAACTTCCGAAATGCTTGAAGTCCAAAACGCAAACGGCCTCCCAAGGGAGGCCGTTTCGATCATGTCATCGGCGCCAGGCGCCGATCAGATCAGCAGCTGTAGTACAGCTCGTATTCAAGCGGGTGAACGAAGGTGCGGACCTTGATTTCTTCTTCGCTCTTGAGCTCGATGAACGCGTCGATGAAGTCGTCGGAGAAGACGCCGCCCTTGGTCAGGAACGCACGACCTTTGTCCAGCTCTTCCAGCGCTTCTTTCAAGCTGCCGCACACCTGCGGGATGTCCTTGGCTTCTTCAGGCGGCAGGTCATACAGGTTTTTGTCGGCTGCATCGCCTGGGTGGATCTTGTTCTGGATGCCGTCCAGGCCAGCCATCAGCAAGGCCGCGAAGGCCAGGTATGGGTTGGCCGATGGGTCCGGGAAGCGCGCTTCGATACGGCGGGCTTTCGGGCTGCCAACATAGGGAATACGGATCGAAGCCGAACGGTTGCGCGCCGAGTAGGCCAGCATTACCGGTGCTTCGAAACCTGGGACCAGACGCTTGTACGAGTTGGTCGACGGGTTGGTGAAGCCGTTCAGGGCCTTACCGTGCTTGATGATGCCGCCGATGAAGTACAGGGCGGTGTCAGACAGGCCGGCATAGCCTTCACCTGCGAAGGTGTTCTTGCCGTCTTTCCAGATCGACATGTGCACGTGCATGCCCGAGCCGTTGTCGCCGTACAGCGGCTTTGGCATGAAGGTCGCGGTGCGGCCGTAGGCGTCGGCAACATTGTGCACGACATACTTAAGAGCCTGGACTTCGTCGGCCTTCTTCACCAGGGTGTTGAACTTGACGCCGATTTCGTTCTGGCCGGCAGTGGCCACTTCGTGGTGGTGCACTTCGACCAGTTGGCCCATTTCTTCCAGTGCGTTGCACATGGCAGTACGGATTTCGTGGTCGTGGTCGAAGGGTGGCACGGGGAAGTAGCCACCTTTGACGCCTGGACGGTGGCCTTTGTTGCCGCCTTCGATATCGGCACCGGTCATCCACGAGCCTTGCTCGGAGAAGATCTTGAACATCGAGCCGGAGATGTCCGACTGGAACTTCACTTCGTCGAAGATGAAGAATTCAGGCTCTGGGCCGGCGAACACGGTGTCACCGATGCCAGTGCTCTTGAGGTATTCCTCTGCGCGCTTGGCGATCGCACGTGGGTCGCGGTCGTAGCCCTGCATGCTCGACGGGTCGACGATGTCACAGGTGATGATCAGCGTCGGCTCTTCGGTGAACGGATCCAAAACGGCAGTTTCGTCCACCGGCATCAGGATCATGTCGGAGGCTTCGATGCCTTTCCAGCCAGCGATGGAGGAGCCGTCGAACATCTTGCCGACTTCGAAGAAGTCTTCGTCCAACGCATCACGCGCCGGCATGGTCACGTGGTGCTGAGTACCTTTGGTGTCCGTGAAACGCAGATCAATCCACTTGACGTCATGATCTTTGATGAGCTGAACCGACTTCGACATGTTGTCCTCCGGATGGTCTAGGGCACGGTTGGCCGCCGCCCTGGAAAAAGGGTGTTGCCGGGCGCGGATAGTCGGCCAAGCTTACCTGCCTCACAAGGGAGCAAATTGCATGCCAGTGCTCGAAAATGGCGAGGTCTGGACAGAAGGAGGCGTTTACGGGCATCTGGCTTGGGCTGCAGATGAAAAAGTGCACCCTTACGATGCGATTTTTTTGAGTTTCGCACCAATAGGGTGCGTCGGGTTGGATGGCTGAGAGCTGGCCATGTTCCAGGTATGGGTTCAACCAGATGCTATGCGCCGTCTACCCCTACCATGCAGATACCTCCTCAAGCCCCAAAGCGCGGTGTCTGAAGGTGGTCTCCTGCATTTTTCTGCAAGCTTCTGCTCAAAAGTTGGTCAAATCCTGAGCAATTTCCGATATAATTCGCGCCCCTCATTTTCGGCAGGCCCTGCGCGCGCTGTAAACCAATGAAACTTATCGTCAAAGTCTTCCCAGAGATCACCATCAAGAGCCGGCCGGTGCGCAAGCGCTTCATCCGTCAGCTCGCCAAGAACATCCGCAACGTGCTCAAGGATCTGGATCCTGAGCTCGTGGTCGATGGTGTCTGGGACAACCTCGAGGTGATCACCCGCATCGAGGACGACAAGGTTCAGCGCGAGATCGTCGAGCGCCTGACCTGTACACCGGGTATCACCCACTTCCTGCAGGTCGAGGAGTACCCCCTGGGTGACTTCGACGACATCGTTGCCAAGTGCAAGCAGCACTTCGGTCACCTGCTGGCCGGCAAGCACTTTGCGGTGCGTTGCAAGCGCGGTGGGCACCATGACTTCACGTCGATGGACGTTGATCGCTACGTTGGCAGCCAGTTGCGTCAGCAGTGCGGTGCGGCCGGTATCACGTTGAAGAACCCGGATGTGCTGGTACGCATCGAAATTCGCAACCAGCGCCTGTTCGTGATCCACAACCAGCACCAGGGGATCGGCGGTTACCCGCTTGGCGCCCTGGAGCAGACCCTGGTCCTGATGTCCGGCGGCTTCGACTCTACCGTGGCCGCCTACCAGATGATGCGTCGCGGCCTGATGACGCACTTCTGCTTCTTCAACCTCGGCGGACGTGCCCACGAACTGGGCGTGATGGAAGTGGCACATTTCCTTTGGAAGAAGTACGGCAGCAGCCAGCGCGTACTGTTCATCAGCGTGCCCTTCGAGGAAGTGGTCGGCGAGATCCTCAACAAGGTCGACAACAGCTACATGGGCGTCACCCTCAAACGCATGATGCTGCGCGCCGCGACGCGCATGGCCGAGCGCCTTGAGATCGATGCGCTGGTGACCGGCGAAGCCATATCCCAGGTGTCCAGCCAGACCCTGCCGAACCTGTCGATCATCGACTCGGCCACCGACAAGCTGGTGCTGCGCCCTCTGCTGGCGACCCACAAGCAGGACATCATCGACCAGGCCAACGCCATCGGGACCGCCGATTTCGCCAAGCACATGCCTGAGTACTGCGGCGTGATTTCGGTGAACCCGACCACCCATGCCAAGCGTCACCGCATGGAGCACGAAGAAAAGCAGTTCGAGATGCAGGTGCTCGAGCGCGCCATTGAGCGCGCCAAGTTCATCTCCATCGACCATGTGATCGATGAGCTGGGCAAGGACATCGAGATCGAAGAAGTGGCCGAGGCATTGCCGGGCCAGATCGTCATCGATATCCGCCACCCCGACGCCCAGGAGGACGAGCCTCTGGCGATCGACGGTATCGAAGTCCAGGCGCTCCCGTTCTATGCCATCAACAGCAAGTTCAAGCACCTGGACCCCACGCGCCAGTACTTGCTGTATTGCGACAAAGGTGTGATGAGCCGTCTGCACGCACACCACCTGCTCAGTGAGGGACATGCCAATGTGCGTGTTTATCGTCCGGCATAAGACGCCAGGGCTGTATGGCGGCAGCATCCGCCATCGCCCTCCCGACCTACGGGCCCGCTGAGCCTCAAACGTACTTATTCGCCGCCTACACTGGCGGCAACCGAATCCTCTGATCGAGATACAGTTGTGATCGAAAATCTGCGTAACATTGCCATCATCGCCCACGTTGACCATGGTAAAACCACCCTGGTCGACAAACTCCTGCGCCAGTCGGGCACGCTCGAGCGTAACGAGCTCAACGACGAGCGCGTGATGGACTCCAACGACCAGGAAAAAGAGCGCGGCATTACCATTCTGGCGAAGAACACCGCCATCAACTGGAACGGCTACCACATCAACATCGTCGACACCCCCGGCCACGCCGACTTCGGTGGCGAGGTTGAGCGTGTGATGTCGATGGTCGACTCCGTGCTGCTGCTGGTCGATGCCCAGGACGGCCCGATGCCACAGACCCGCTTCGTGACCAAGAAGGCGTTCGAAGCTGGCCTCAAGCCAATCGTGGTCATCAACAAGGTCGACCGTCCGGGCGCGCGTCCTGACTGGGTTCTGGACCAGATCTTCGATCTGTTCGACAACCTGGGCGCCACCGATGAGCAGCTGGACTTCAAAGTCGTCTACGCCTCGGCCCTGAACGGCATCGCCGGCCTGGACCACACCGATATGGCCGAAGACATGACCCCGCTGTATCAGTCGATCATCGACAACGTACCTGCGCCTTCGGTTGACCGTGACGGCCCGTTCCAGATGCAAATCTCGGCACTGGACTACAACAGCTTCCTCGGCGTGATCGGCGTTGGCCGCATCGCCCGTGGTCGCGTCAAGCCCAACACCCCGGTTGTCGCCATCGACACCAACGGCAAGAAGCGTAACGGTCGTATCCTGAAGCTGATGGGCCACCACGGTCTGCACCGCGTCGACGTTGAAGAAGCCCAGGCTGGCGACATCGTCTGCATCAGCGGTTTCGACGAGCTGTTCATCTCCGACACCCTGTGTGACCCAACCGCGGTCGAGGCGATGAAGCCACTGACCGTTGACGAGCCAACCGTATCCATGACCTTCCAGGTCAACGATTCGCCGTTCTGCGGCAAGGAAGGCAAGTTCGTCACCAGCCGGAACATCAAGGACCGTCTGGACAAGGAACTGCTGTACAACGTGGCCCTGCGCGTTCAGGAAACCGATTCCCCTGACAAGTTCAAGGTATCGGGCCGTGGCGAGCTGCACCTGTCGGTACTGATCGAAACCATGCGTCGCGAAGGCTTCGAGATGGCTGTGGGCCGTCCGGAAGTGATCATTCGTGAAGTCGACGGCGTCAAGCAAGAGCCGTTCGAAAACGTCACCATCGACATCCCTGAAGAATCCCAGGGCAAGGTCATGGAAGAGATGGGCCTGCGTAAGGGCGACCTGACCAACATGGTTCCGGATGGCAAAGGCCGTGTGCGCCTTGAGTACAACATCCCGGCCCGTGGCCTGATCGGTTTCCGTAACCAGTTCCTGACCCTGACCAACGGTGCAGGCATCCTGACCTCGATCTTCGATCGCTACGACACCATGAAGTCGGGCCAGATGTCCGGCCGTCTGAACGGTGTCCTGGTATCGGTCGAGACCGGCAAGGCCCTGACCTACTCCCTGGAAACCCTGCAGGCGCGCGGCAAGCTGTTCGTCGAGCACGGTCAGGAAATCTACGGTGGTCAGATCATCGGCCTGAACAGCCGCGACAACGACCTAGGCGTGAATCCGACCAAAGGCAAGAAGCTCGACAACATGCGTGCTTCGGGCAAGGACGAAGTCATCGCCCTGGTTCCGCCAGTTCGCCACACGCTGGAACAGGCCCTGGAATTCATCCAGGACGACGAGCTGTGCGAAGTCACGCCTAAGTCGATCCGTCTGCGTAAGAAGATCCTGGACGAAGGCGAGCGTACCCGCGCTGCCAAGAAAGCCAAGAACTGAGTTAGCTCAGGCTCAATGAAAACGCCCCCGGTCGAAAGGCCGGGGGCGTTTTTGTTTGTCTGGCGACTCGTTGCCCTGTCGGTGGCCAGCGAGGCTCCAGCAGTCAGTAAAAATACGAAAGGTTATCGAGCCCTATTGCGACTCAGCGCCCAACCACCTTCGGCTTGTAAGCACAATACCCCGGCCGTGGTCCGACCTTCGGATGGTTGCGGCAGGTGTCGGGGCGCTTGTCATAAATGGTGCACAGCCGGCTCTTACGATCCAGATACATGCAATCGTCGTTGCTCATGCGCGTCAGGGTGAAGATGCCCGACTTCTGGTTGAAGCGCTCGATGATGCCTTCTTTCTGCAAGCGCTTGGCCACGTTTTTGGGCGGCTCGTCTTTTTCGAATTCATCCACCACGCCGATGCGGATCAGGTCCTTGATCTTGACCTCCACCGGCAAGGTGCAGCAAGTTGAGTGGCAGCCGCCGCACATGTGGCTGGCATAGCGCTGCCAAGTCTCCAGGCGGTCGACTTCGGCAGCGGCGATCAGGGTCGTTTTCATCGTTTTATGAGGTGGATCACGGTGTAGGGCGCGCGATGATACCGGAATTGTTCAATTTATGAACAATTTTATGACCGGTTGCACGCTGCCGCGCAAATACTCGAACACTGGTGATTGCGGCCGGTCGAAGCGTCTAGGCTCAACATTTGCTTTCTGCTCTTGTCCACTTGCCCCGAGGATGACGCATGTCCCAGGAACCCAAAGCGCGTGACGCTGAAGTCGCGGATTTTCGCGCCGCAGTGCTGGATAAACTTACCTATGCCGTCGGCAAGGACCCGGAGCATGCTTTCGATCATGACTGGTTCGAAGCCATCGCCCTGGCCGCGCGCGACCATATGGTCGATCACTGGATGGACCATACCCGGCAATCCTACCGACGCAGCCAGAAGCGGGTGTACTACCTCTCCTTGGAGTTCCTGATCGGTCGCCTGCTGTATGACAGCCTGAGCAACCTGGGCCTGTTGGACATCGCGCGCGAAGCGCTGGACGGCCTGGATGTGGACCTGGAGCGCATTCGCCTGCTCGAGCCCGACGCGGCGTTGGGCAACGGCGGCCTGGGCCGGCTGGCGGCATGCTTCATGGAAAGCATGTCGACGCTGGGCATTGCTGCGCATGGCTACGGCATCCGCTACGAGCACGGCCTGTTCCGGCAGGCGATGGTGGACGGCTGGCAGCAGGAACAGACGGAAAACTGGCTGGATTTCGGTAACCCATGGGAATTCGAGCGGGCCGAAGTCATCTACCCCATCAGTTTTGGTGGCAGCGTCGAAACGGTCAGCGACACGCATGGCAACCAGCGCCAGGTGTGGTCACCCAGCGAAACCGTCCGGGCGGTGGCGTATGACACGCCGGTGGTCGGCTGGCGAGGCTCCAGCGTCAATACCTTGCGCCTGTGGCGTGCACGGGCGCTGGAAGAGCTGCACCTGGAGCGCTTCAACGCAGGTGACCACCTGGGCGCCGTTGCCGAGGTAGCGCGCGCCGAAAGCATCTCCCGCGTGCTGTACCCGGCCGACAGTACCGAGGCTGGCCAAGAGCTGCGCCTGCGGCAGGAATACTTCTTCGTGTCGGCATCGCTGCAAGACCTGCTGCGCCGGCACCTGAACATGCACGACAACTTGCTCAACCTGCCCGATGCGGCGGCCATTCAGCTCAACGATACCCACCCCTCCATCGCCGTGGCCGAGCTGATGCGGTTGCTGGTCGATGAACATCAAATCCCCTGGGATACCGCCTGGGAACTGACCGTGGGCACCTTGGCCTACACCAACCACACCTTGCTGCCCGAGGCCCTGGAAACCTGGCCGGTGGCATTGATGGAACGCATGCTGCCAAGGCACATGCAGATCATCTACCTGATCAACGCCTACCACATCGACTCGTTGCGGGCCAAAGGCATGCACGACTTCGACGTGCTGCGTGCCGTGTCCTTGATCGAAGAAGACAACGGCCGGCGGGTGCGCATGGGCAACCTGGCCTTCCTGGGCTCGCACAGCGTCAATGGCGTGTCGGCCCTACACAGCCAATTGATGAAAAGCACGGTCTTTTCCGAGTTGCACAAGCTGTACCCGCAGCGAATCAACAACAAGACCAACGGCATCACCTTCCGCCGCTGGCTCTACCAGTCCAACCCCCAGCTGACCCGCATGCTGGTGGAGGCATTGGGCCCGGAACTTCTGGACGATCCTGAGCGGCTGTTGACCGGGCTGGCTCCGTTCGCCGACAAAGCCAGTTTCTGCAAGCAGTTCGCGGCGCAGCGGCTGCACAGCAAGCGTGCATTGGCGAGCATCATCCAGGACCGGGTGGGCGTTACGGTGAACCCGGAGGCGATGTTCGACGTGCAGGTCAAGCGCATCCACGAGTACAAGCGGCAATTGCTCAACCTGCTGCACACCGTCGCGTTGTACCAGGCCATTCGCCACGACCCGGGTACGCACTGGGTACCGCGGGTCAAGATCTTCGCGGGCAAAGCGGCGGCCAGCTACCATCAGGCCAAGCTCATCATCAAGCTGACCAACGACATCGCGCGCGTGGTCAACAACGATCCCACCGTGCGCGGCCTGCTCAAGGTGGTGTTCCTGCCCAATTACAACGTCAGCCTAGCCGAAAGCATTATCCCGGCCGCGGACCTTTCCGAGCAGATATCCACTGCCGGTTACGAGGCCTCGGGTACTAGCAACATGAAGTTCGGCCTCAATGGCGCCCTGACCATCGGCACCCTCGATGGCGCGAACGTGGAGATGAGTGAGCAGGTCGGCCCCGACAACATGTTCATCTTCGGGTTGACGGCGCAGCAGGTCGAGGCGCGCAAGCGCGCTGGCGATTTTGGTGCCTCTGCTGCCATCGCGGCCTCCGGGCGCTTGAACGATGTGTTGCAGGCCATCCGCAGTGGCGTGTTCTCCTCGGACGACCCTTCGCGTTACACCGGTCTGATCGATGGCCTGATTGGCTACGACCGCTTCATGGTCTGCGCCGACTTCGATGCCTATTGGGATGCTCAGCAACGGGTGGAAGACCTGTGGCACCAGCCGCAGCAGTGGTGGCGCATGGCTGTGCTGAACACGGCACGCATGGGCTGGTTCTCGTCGGACAGGACCATCCGCGAGTATGCGACCGAGATCTGGAAGGCACTGGACTGACACTGGGACGGCCAGGGGGTCACCGCTCTCTGGCTCGTCAGCGTTGCCATCTGTAGCGAGCACAGGCTGGCCGGCGCGGGGATGGGGCCGGCAGCCCGGCGCCCGACCATCGGCCTGGCGAGCGCTGAACTCCCGATCCATTGTGTCGTCTGACAGCCGTGGCGAGTCTCATCGCTCGCTAGCCCGCCGCTCTCCCTGTAAACTGCGTGGGTTTTCCATCCCCAATCCTGTTGGAGCCATACATGTCCCGCGTTACCCTTAGTCGCTATCTGATTGAGCAGACCCGCAGCAACAATACCCCTGCCGATCTGCGCTTCCTGATCGAAGTGGTGGCGCGTGCGTGCAAGGAAATCAGCCACCACGTGTCCAAGGGCGCCCTTGGCGGCGTACTGGGCAGCATGGGCACCGAAAACGTCCAGGGCGAAGTTCAGAAGAAGCTGGACGTGATCTCCAATGACATCCTGCTCGAAGCCAACGAGTGGGGCGGTCATCTGGCCGGCATGGCGTCCGAAGAAATGGACAATGCCTACCAGATTCCGGGTCGCTACCCCAAAGGTGCCTACCTGCTGGTCTTCGACCCGCTGGACGGCTCCTCCAACATTGATGTCAACGTGTCGGTCGGCACCATCTTCTCGGTACTGCGTTGCCCCAACGAGTACCTGAGCCAGAACGAAACCCTGAACGAAAATGCCTTCCTGCAGCCGGGTACCGAGCAGGTGGCGGCCGGCTATGCCATCTATGGCCCGCAAACCATGCTGATCCTGACCCTGGGCAACGGCGTCAAGGGCTTCACCCTGGATCGCGAATTGGGCAGCTTCGTGCTGACTCACGAGAACATCAGTATTCCGGAAACCACCGCCGAATTCGCCATCAACATGTCCAACCAGCGTCACTGGGAAGCCCCGGTACAGCGCTACGTGGGCGAGTTGCTGGCAGGCGAGACCGGCCCGCTGAAAAAGAACTACAACATGCGTTGGATCGCCTCGATGGTGGCCGACGTACACCGTATTCTGACCCGTGGCGGCCTGTTCATGTACCCGCGCGATGCCCGTGAGCCGAGCAAGCCGGGCAAGCTGCGCCTGATGTATGAGGCCAACCCGATGTCGTTCATCATCGAACAGGCCGGTGGCGCGTCCACCAACGGTTACGACCGCATCCTCGACATTCAGCCAGAAAGCCTGCACCAGCGCGTGTCGGTGATCCTGGGCTCGAAGGAAGAGGTCGAGCGCGTCACCGCCTACCACAAGGAGTAAGTCATGCTCGCACCTTGGCAGCCTTTGCTGGAATGGTGGTTCGGTTGGGGCACCAGTGCCCAGGCCGTGGCTGACGAGAAGAGCGCCCAATGGTTCGGCAAGCATCACGACGCCGAGGCTCAGGCGCTGTTCGGTGAGCTTGTAGAACAGGCGTTGGCTGGCGGGCTAGACGAGTGGCAGCAAAGCCCTCAGGGCTGGCTCGGGCTTCTGCTTCTGCTCGATCAGTTGCCACGCATGATCTACCGCGACACGCCGCGTGCGTTCGAAGGTGATCGGCGTGCGCAAGTGGTTGCCCTGCAAGGGTTGCAGAAGGACTGGGATTACCAGTTGCTCCCGATCCAGCGGGTATTCGTGCTGCTGGTGCTCGAACATGCCGAAGTGCTGGACTGGCAGAACATGTCCGTCGAGCGCTACCAGGTGCTGCTCGATGAGCAGCCTGAAGCCAACCGTCGGTTGTTCGAAGGTTTTCTGGATTATGCCCAGCAGCACCAGCGGGTGATCGAGCGGTTCGGCCGGTTCCCGCACCGCAACCTGGTGTTGGACAGGCCAAGTACCAGTGAAGAAATGGACTTTCTGCTCGAGCCCGGTTCCAGGTTCTGAAGCGGCGTTGTGCGTCCAATGCCTGAGGCCGCCCTTCATGGGCTAATGCGATTGACTTGAAACCGTTGGGGCCGCTGTGCGGCCCATCGCGGCCGGTCCGGCGCCCCGGCGAGGCCGCTCCTACACCAACCACGTAGCGCCTGAATTGACGGGTTCGCAGCTGGGGCCGCTTTACGGCCAGTCTGGCATACCGGTAAAGCCGGTCCCGCCACGTTCTGCGGCCTCGCCTATTCAGGCATCACGCGGTCAGTGTAGGAGCGGCCTCGCCGGGGCGCCGGACCGGCCGCGATGGGCCGCACAGCGGCCCCAGTGGTGTCCGCTATTTCAGGCCTAGCCCAAGCATATAAAACCCCATACAGAACACACCCATCCCCCGGAGGCTCATTCGAATAAGCCGTTTTCCCGATCAGCGGTAGCAGTCATGGGCAGGCCCACCAGGGAACCTGGGAGGCATTTTCCCGTCGAAGGGCACTGCAGGCCACTCGCCTGCTCCCTCGTTCAGGAGTGTCTTCATGTCGTTGCGTTCCCTCGCCCTGTTGTCGCTGTGTGTCGTGCTTGTCGCCTGCAGCAAGATCAATCAGGAAAACTATTCCAAACTCAAGGCCGGCATGAGCAAGGCCGACGTCGAGCAATTGCTCGGCACGCCGACCGAGTGCTCGGGCGCCTTGGGCATGAGCAGTTGCACGTGGGGGGACGAGCGTAGCTTCATCAGCGTGCAGTACGCGTCGAACAAAGTCTTGATGTATTCCGGGCAGGGCCTCAAATGAGGGCTGTCGCTCTGCTGTTGGGCTTGTGCCTGACCCTCTTGCTCGGCGGGTGCGCGGGGTCGATGAACGACCCGCTTGCACCGAAGACCGCGGGGCAGGTGGATCTCAAGCGTTACCAGGGCAAGTGGTACGAGCTTGCACGCTTGCCCATGCGCTATCAGGCCGGTTGCGAACAGTCCGAGGCGCATTACAACCTAAGGCCCGACGGGTCGTTCGGTCTGCTGAACCGCTGCCGCACCCGGGGTGACGAGTGGTTGCGTGCCGAGGGCCGCGCCTATATCGAGGCGCCAGGGCATACCGACAGGCTGTGGGTCGAGTTCGACAACTGGTTCACACGGCTGGTCCCGGGCGTTGCCAGGGGCGAATACTGGATCTTGTATGTGGACGAGCGATACCGCACCGCGGTCGTCGGCAGCCCGGACCGCAAGTACTTGTGGATTCTGTCACGCACGCCCAGCTTGCCGGCCTGGGAACGCGAACACTTGCTGGCCAAGGCCCGCCAGCAGGGCTACGACACCAGCCGGTTGATCTGGCGAGCTTCCGATCAGCAGATCGTCAAGATGCACTGAGGACGTTGCAGGCGTGGTGGGCTGAAAGGAACGTCAAGCCTACCGGGTTCTCCTGTACTGCCTCAGCTTGAATCGCGGTCGCCACTACGCGGCCTCGATCCCTTCATCCCAAAAGCTGCCGCAGCACCTGAGCGAATGCCACCCGGCTTTGCTCCTCTTGCAGATGATGGCCTTGGCGTACCACCCACTGTCCATTGACCATCACGTCGCGCACCTGCCGATCGCCGCCGGCAAACAGCCACCGATTGAGAATGCCGTCGCCATCGGTTGTGGCGATGTAGGGGTCCTGATCATCAAGCACCAGCCAGTCGGCGCGCTTGCCTACAGCCAGTTCGCCAATGGGCTGGCCCAGCGCCTGTGCACCCCCTGCCCACGCAGCGTCAAGCAAGGTGCGCCCGACCATGGGTTGATCGTGGCGATGCAAGCGGTTGCGCCTTTGGTCGCGCAGGCGTTGGCCGTATTCCAGCCAGCGCAGCTCTTCGACCACGCTTAGCGAGACATGGCTGTCCGAACCAATCCCCAGGCGCCCGCCCTGCGCAAGGTAATCCGCAGCCGGGAAAATGCCGTCGCCCAGGTTGGCTTCGGTCGTCAGGCACAATCCCGCCACGGCGCCGCTGCGGGCCATGGCTGTCACTTCGTCGGGCTGGGCGTGGGTGGCGTGTACCAGGCACCAGCGCTCATCCACGGCCACGTGTTCATACAGCCATTGCAAGGGCCGCAGACCGCTCCAGGCCAGGCAGTCATCGACTTCCCGTTGCTGCTCGGCAATATGAATGTGCACCGGGCATTGATCGTCACTGGCTGCCAACACCTCGGCGATTTGCCCAGGCGTCACAGCCCGCAGCGAGTGAAAGCACAAGCCCAGCCTCTGCGCCGGTTGCGCGGCCACCAGCGGCGCCAGTCGCGCCTGCAGTTGCAGGTAGTGGTCGGTGGACTGGATGAACCGGCGTTGGCCAGCGCTTGGCGTCTGGCCGCCGAAGCCTGCATGGCTATAAAGCACCGGCAGCAGGGTCAGGCCGATACCGCTCTGCGCGGCCGCTGCGCTGATCCGGCGAGACAACTCGGTCGGGTCTGCATACGCATTACCTGCCTGGTCGTGGTGCACGTAATGGAACTCCGCCACCGCGGTATAGCCCGCTTTGAGCATCTCGATGTAGAGCTGGCGGGCGATGACCTGCAACTGCTCAGCTGTGATCTGCCCGACCAGGCGGTACATGAGGTCGCGCCAGGTCCAGAAGCTGTCACTGGGGTCGCCGGCGACTTCGGCAAGCCCGGCCATGGCGCGCTGGAACGCATGGGAATGCACATTCGGCATACCGGGCAGTACGGGGCCCGCCAGATGCTCTGCGCCGTCGGCGCAAGCGTCGGCTTCAACCCGCGTCAGGTACCCGTCCACGCCGACGTCGAAGCGCACATCGCGGGCCCACCCTGAGGGCAACAAGGCACGTTGGGCAAAATAGGCGGGCATTACAGGCTCCTGTTTTTGTTAGGTTGTATATACATATACAGGCGTTTGCCTGCCGGGTAAACTCCGGCAAGCTAATGCTCATTTCTTATGCACAAGGATTCCTGGCCGTGCCGACACCTCCTGTCAACGCGCTGGTTGCCCCCATGGGCGAGGGCCCGGCGCCGCTGTACGCGCGGGTCAAACAGATGATCAAGCAGCACATTGATGACGGTAGCTGGCCGCCGCATCACCGTGTGCCATCTGAAAGCGAGCTGGTCAGCCAACTGGGCTTCAGCCGCATGACCATCAATCGTGCCCTGCGCGAGCTCACAGCCGAAGGGCTGTTGGTGCGCATGCAAGGTGTCGGCACCTTCGTAGCCGAACCCAAAGGCCGCTCTGCGCTGTTCGAAGTAAACAACATCGCCGATGAAATCGCCGCGCGTGGGCATCGGCATAGTTGTCAGGTCGTGGTGCTTGCCGAGGAAGCGGCAGGTTCCGAGCGAGCGCTGGCCTTGAACATGCGCGAAGGCCAGCGGGTATTTCATTCGCTGATCGTGCATTTCGAGAACGATACCCCGGTGCAGATCGAGGATCGCTACGTCAACGCGGCCGTGGCGCCCGAATATCTGCTGCAGGACTTCACCCGTCAAACGCCTTATGCCTATCTGTCCCAGGTAGCCCCACTGACAGAGGGTGAGCATGTGGTCGAGGCGATCCTGGCAGAGCCCGAGGAGTGCCAACTCCTGCAAATCGAACGCGGCGAGCCATGCCTGCTCATCCGCCGCCGTACCTGGTCCGGGCGCCAGCCGGTCACGGCCGCGCGGCTGATTCACCCCGGATCGCGCCACCGCCTGGAAGGACGTTTTGGCAAATGAGCCGAGTGCATGTATTGCAGGCGCGGGGCTACCCGCGCATGGCTTGGAAGAACGGCGGCGGCTTCACCGAGGAAATCGCCCGTGACCAAGGCCAGGGCCTGGACGGTTTTGGCTGGCGACTGTCGATTGCCGATATCCAGGCGTCGGGTGCTTTTTCGAGCTTCGACGGCTACCAGCGGATCATCACCGTGCTGCAGGGCGATGGCATGCATCTGTTGGTAGACGGCCAACTCAGCCGGCCGTTGCTGCCCTTCGACGGGTTTGCATTCGACGGGGCAAGCGAGGTCGATTGCCAACTGATCGGCGGGCCGATTCGTGATTTCAACCTCATCTATGCACCGCAGCGCTATCGGGCACGCTTGCAATGGCTGGAAGGTTTCAATCGTGTGCACACCTCGGCTTCGACCGTGCTGTTGTTTGCCGGCAGCCAAGCGGTAGACGTTAAGGCGGGGCAACAGGCCCTGCAATTGGAGCAGCATGACTGCCTGCAACTGGAAGGCAACGAAGCGTTGCTGGCGTTGGACGTACAGGGGCGGTGCTGCCTGATCGAACTCGATCCCCGTTGAGCTGACCCTGGGCTGGCATCGCTTGCAGCGACACGGTTTGAGAATTTCACTTGTCCATGCTTGTACATACAAGTAAAGATGTGTTTGTATTGCTCCACGACATATCTGCTGCAGCCGACCGCAAAGGACATTCCCGTGACCGACAACAACAAATACCGTGACGTTGAAATCCGTGCCCCGCGTGGCAATACGCTCACTGCCAAAAGCTGGCTGACTGAAGCGCCACTGCGCATGTTGATGAACAACCTCGACCCGCAGGTCGCCGAAAACCCCAAGGAGCTGGTGGTGTACGGTGGCATCGGCCGGGCCGCGCGCAACTGGGACTGCTACGACAAGATCGTCGAAACCCTGACCCGTCTGGAAGACGACGAAACCTTGCTGGTCCAGTCCGGCAAGCCGGTCGGCGTGTTCAAGACCCACAGCAACGCCCCACGCGTGCTGATTGCCAACTCGAACCTGGTCCCTCACTGGGCCAGCTGGGAGCACTTCAACGAACTCGACGCCAAGGGCCTGGCCATGTACGGCCAGATGACCGCGGGCAGCTGGATCTACATCGGTAGCCAGGGCATCGTGCAAGGCACTTACGAAACCTTCGTGGAGGCGGGTCGCCAGCACTATGGCGGCAGCCTGAAGGGCAAGTGGGTGCTGACCGCAGGCTTGGGCGGCATGGGTGGGGCCCAGCCATTGGCCGCGACCCTGGCCGGGGCTTGCTCGCTGAATATCGAGTGCCAGCAAAGCCGTATCGATTTCCGCCTGCAGACCCGCTATGTCGATGAGCAGGCCACGGACCTGGACGACGCCCTGGCGCGCATCGCCCGCTACACCGCCGAAGGCAAGGCCATTTCCATTGCCTTGCATGGCAACGCGGCCGAAGTGCTGCCTGAGTTGGTCAGGCGCGGGGTGCGGCCAGACATGGTCACCGACCAGACCAGCGCGCATGACCCGCTCAACGGCTACCTGCCTGCCGGCTGGACCTGGGAGCAGTACCGCGACCGCGCCCAGACCGACCCGGTAGCCGTGGTCAAGGCGGCCAAGCAATCGATGGCCGTGCATGTGCAGGCCATGCTCGATTTTCAGCAGCAGGGCGTCCCCACTTTCGACTACGGCAACAACATCCGCCAGATGGCCAAGGAAGAGGGTGTGGCCAACGCGTTCGATTTCCCAGGTTTCGTGCCGGCTTACATTCGCCCGCTGTTCTGCCGCGGTATCGGCCCCTTCCGCTGGGCAGCGTTGTCGGGCGATGCCGACGACATCTACAAGACCGATGCCAAGGTCAAGGAACTGATCCCCGATGACGCCCACCTGCACCGCTGGCTGGACATGGCCCGCGAGCGCATCAGCTTCCAGGGCTTGCCGGCCCGCATCTGCTGGGTAGGGCTGGGGCTGCGGGCCAAGCTGGGCCTGGCGTTCAACGAAATGGTGCGCAGTGGTGAGCTGTCGGCACCGATCGTGATCGGACGCGACCACCTCGATTCGGGTTCGGTAGCCAGCCCCAACCGAGAAACCGAGGCCATGCGCGATGGCTCCGACGCGGTCTCCGATTGGCCATTGCTCAATGCCCTGCTCAATACCGCCAGCGGTGCCACCTGGGTGTCGCTGCACCATGGCGGCGGTGTCGGCATGGGCTTCTCCCAGCATTCGGGGATGGTCATCGTCTGTGATGGCAGCGACGAGGCAGCGGCCCGTATTGCTCGCGTGCTGGCCAACGATCCAGGCACCGGTGTCATGCGTCACGCCGATGCCGGTTACGCTATCGCCATTGAGTGCGCGCAAGCGCAGGGGCTGGACCTGCCGATGATCACCGGCTGATCACTGTTCTCTGCAATGCCCCCCACAAGGTGATACTCAACAACAAGAAGAGGCGGGCTGGTGCTGCCTGCCATGCCTCGCGAACTGGAGTAGCAACGTGACCGAACTTACCCTCAAGCCCGGCTGCCTGACCCTGGCGCAACTGCGCACTGTGCATGCAGGCCCAGTACGGCTTCAGCTCGACGCCAGCGCCGGCCCGGCCATCGATGCCAGCGTGGCCTGCGTCGAACAGATCATCGCGCAGGACCGTACCGCCTATGGCATCAACACAGGTTTCGGGCTGCTGGCATCGACCCGCATCGCCAGCCACGACCTGGAAAACCTGCAGCGTTCGCTGGTGCTGTCCCATGCCGCCGGGATCGGCGCGCCCCTCGATGACGCTTTGGTCCGATTGATCATGGTGCTTAAGATCAACAGCCTGAGTCGCGGCTTTTCCGGTATTCGCCGCAAGGTCATCGACGTGCTGATCGCGCTGGTCAACGCAGAGGTCTATCCCCACATTCCGCTCAAAGGCTCGGTCGGCGCCTCTGGTGACCTCGCGCCACTGGCCCACATGTCCCTGGTACTGCTGGGGGAGGGCAAGGCGCGCTACAAGGGCCAGTGGCTTGCGGCTACCGAGGCCCTGGCCCTCGCCGGCCTTGAGCCGTTGACCCTGGCCGCCAAAGAGGGGCTCGCCCTGCTCAATGGCACCCAGGCCTCCACGGCCTATGCCCTGCGCGGGCTGTTCCATGGCGAGGACCTGTTCGCCGCCGCGGTCACCTGCGGCGCGCTCAGCGTGGAAGCCGCCCTTGGTTCGCGCTCGCCCTTCGATGCCCGTATCCATGAAGTGCGCGGCCAGCGCGGGCAGATCGACACCGCTGCCTGCTTCCGGGACCTGCTGGGGGACACCAGCGAGGTATCGCTCTCGCACCAGAACTGCGACAAGGTCCAGGATCCTTACTCGCTGCGCTGCCAACCACAAGTGATGGGCGCCTGCCTCACCCAACTGCGCCAGGCTGCCGAGGTGCTCGGCGTCGAGGCCAATGCTGTGTCGGACAACCCTTTGGTGTTCGCCGCCGAAGGCGACGTGGTTTCAGGGGGTAATTTCCATGCCGAGCCGGTGGCGATGGCCGCCGACAACATCGCCTTGGCCATCGCCGAGATAGGGTCGTTGAGCGAGCGCCGCATCTCGCTGATGATGGACAAGCACATGTCCCAGCTGCCGCCTTTCCTGGTGGAGAACGGTGGGGTCAACTCGGGCTTCATGATCGCCCAGGTCACCGCCGCTGCCCTGGCCAGCGAGAACAAGGCCCTGTCGCACCCCCACAGCGTCGACAGTCTGCCGACCTCCGCCAACCAGGAGGACCATGTGTCAATGGCTCCGGCTGCCGGCAAACGTCTATGGGAAATGGCCGAAAATACCCGGGGCGTGCTGGCGATCGAATGGTTGGGCGCCTGCCAGGGCCTGGATCTGCGCAAGGGGCTCAAGACCTCCGCCAAGCTTGAACAAGCACGCCAGGCGTTGCGCCGTGAAGTGCCGCACTACGACCGCGACCGGTTCTTTGCACCGGACATCGAAAAGGCCGTGCACCTGCTGGCCGAAGGCAGCCTGACCGCGCTGTTGCCAGCGGGCGTGCTCCCGAGTCTGTAATGCCCTTGGGGGCCTTTGGTGGCGGCCCCCGGATCTCACGACCACAAAAACAATTCAAGGACGTGACATGCAACCTGCACAAGGTCTAAAGCGCGGGCTGACTGCCCGCCACATTCGTTTCATGGCCCTCGGCTCGGCTATCGGTACCGGCCTGTTCTATGGCTCGGCCTCGGCCATCCAGATGGCCGGCCCGGCGGTATTGCTGGCTTACCTGATTGGCGGCGCAGCGGTATTCATGGTCATGCGGGCATTGGGCGAGATGGCCGTACACAACCCCGTAGCCGGGTCGTTCGGTCACTATGCCAGCACCTACCTGGGCCCCATGGCCGGCTTCATCCTCGGCTGGACCTACGCGTTCGAGATGGTCATCGTCGCCATTGCCGACGTGACGGCGTTCGGTATCTACATGGGCTTCTGGTTCCCGGAGGTCGCCCGCTGGACATGGGTGCTGGGCATCGTCTTGTTCATCGGCGCGCTCAACCTGTGCAACGTCAAGGTGTTCGGCGAGCTGGAATTCTGGCTGTCCTTGCTCAAGGTGGGGGCGATCGTGGCCATGATCCTGGCGGGCCTGGGCATCATGGCGTTCGGCTTCAGCCAGGTGGGCAGCGGGCAGGCCGTGGGCCTGGGCAACCTGTTCGACCATGGTGGTTTCATGCCTAACGGTGTCGCCGGGCTGATCGCCTCGTTCGCAGTGGTGATGTTCGCCTTCGGCGGCATCGAGATCATCGGGGTGACCGCAGGCGAGGCCAAGGATCCGCAACGGGTGATTCCCAAGGCGATCAACGCCGTGCCCCTGCGCATCCTGCTGTTCTATGTACTCACCCTGTTCGTGCTGATGTGTCTGTACCCCTGGCCGCAGATTGGCAGCCAGGGCAGCCCCTTCGTGCAGATCTTCAGTAACCTGGGGATCGGCTCTGCGGCTGCGGTGCTGAACGTGGTGGTGATCTCCGCGGCCGTTTCGGCCATCAACAGCGATATCTTCGGTGCGGGCCGCATGATGTATGGTCTGGCCCAGCAGGGGCATGCCCCCAAGGGTTTTAGCCGGCTGTCCAGGCATGGCGTGCCGTGGATGACGGTACTGGTCATGGGGGCAGCGCTGCTGGTTGGCGTACTGCTCAATTACCTGATCCCCGAAAACGTGTTTCTGCTGATCGCCTCGATCGCCACCTTCGCCACCGTCTGGGTCTGGCTGATGATCCTCATCACTCAAGTGGCGATGCGGCGCAGCATGAGCCGCGAGCAGATGGCCGAGCTCAAGTTTCCGGTACCGTTCTGGCCCTGGGGGCCGGCGTTGGCCATTGCCTTCATGGTCTTTGTCTTCGGTGTGCTTGGCTATTTCCCCGACACCCAGGCGGCGTTGCTGGTCGGCATGGTCTGGCTGGTCTTTCTGGTGGCGTCCTACCTGCTGTGGTGCAAGCCGCGGACAGGACAGGGCGCGCCAGTGGCCGAAGCCGCCGAGCTGCATCGCTAGCAAAGGAGAACCTGCATGAAAACCCTCTGGCAGCACTGCCATGTGGCAACCATGGCCGAAGGCCGTTATTCGATCATCGAAGACGCCGCCATCGTGACCGGTGGTGGGCGGATCTTGTGGATCGGCCCACGTGCCGACTGGGCAGTCGAAGGCACCGAGCAGACGGTGGACCTGGGTGGCGCCTGGGTAACCCCCGGGCTGATCGATTGCCACACGCACGCGGTATTCGGCGGCAACCGCAGCGGCGAGTTCGAGCAGCGGCTGCAAGGTGTGAGCTATGCCGAGATCGCCGCGCAGGGCGGGGGTATTGCCAGTACCGTGATGGCCACCCGCGCCGCCAGTGAAGACATGCTGTTCGCCAGCGCCCAGCAGCGCGTCCAGGCGTTGATGCGCGATGGCGTGACCACCCTGGAGATCAAGTCCGGTTACGGCCTGGACCTGGCCAACGAGCGCAAGATGCTGCGTGTAGCCCGACGTCTGGGTGACGAGCTGGGTATCACGGTTCGGGCCACGTGTCTGGCAGCCCACGCCTTACCGCCGGAATACGCCGAACGCAGCGACGACTACATTGCCCACATCTGCAATGACATGCTCCCGGCATTGGCAGCAGAAGGGCTGGTGGATGCGGTGGATGCCTTCTGCGAACACCTGGCCTTCTCACCCGCACAGGTTGAACGCTTGTTCATCAAGGCGCAGCAGTTGGGTTTGCCGGTCAAGCTGCACGCCGAACAATTGTCCTCCTTGCACGGCTCCAGCCTGGCTGCCCGCTATCAGGCACTGTCGGCCGATCACCTGGAATTCATGACAGAAGAAGATGCCATGGCCATGGCAGCGGCTGGCACCGTGGCCGTCTTGTTGCCCGGCGCGTTCTACTTTCTGCGCGAAACCCAGCTTCCGCCAATGGACGCCCTGCGCCGGCACGGCGTGAAAGTCGCCCTGGCCAGCGACCTGAACCCGGGCACTTCGCCGGGCCTGTCGCTGCGGCTAATGCTGAACATGGGCTGCACCCTGATGCGCATGACGCCTGAAGAAGCCCTTGCCGGTGTCACCACCCATGCGGCGCACGCGCTGGGCATGGGAAGCAGCCATGGCACCCTTGAAACGGGCAAGGCCGCGGACTTCGTTGCCTGGCAAATAGAACGCCCTGCCGACCTGGCCTATTGGCTTGGCGGCGACCTGCCTAAGCGCGTGGTGCGCGGCGGCCATGAACGTGATATCTGAGCGAGGCGAGATGGACAAGGTACTGAGCTTTCACCAGGGTCAATTGCCGCTGTTGATCAGCATTCCCCATGCGGGCCTGAAGCTGACCCCGGCAGTGGCCGATGGCTTGGTCGACCAGGCGCGCAGCCTGCCCGATACGGACTGGCATATTCCCCGTCTGTACGATTTCGCCCAGGCGCTGGGCGCCAGCGTACTGACGGCCGAGTATTCGCGTTTCGTCATCGACCTCAACCGCCCGGAGGACGATAAGCCGCTGTATGCAGGGGCCACCACCGGGCTCTATCCGGACACCCTCTTTGAGGGTGAACCTTTGTTCAAGGAGGGGCTGGCGCCAAGCCCGGCAGAGCGCAAGCACTCCCTTGAGCACATCTGGCACCCTTATCACAGGGCAATCAGGCATGAGCTGACACGCTTGCGTGAGACGTTTGGCTATGCCTTACTCTGGGACGCCCACTCCATCCGCTCGCACATTCCTCGGCTGTTCGACGGCAAGCTGCCGGACTTCAACCTCGGGACCTTCAACGATGCGAGTTGCGACCCGAGCCTGGCCCAGCGGCTGACGCATGTCTGCCAACAGGCACAAGGTTACGATCATGTGCTCAATGGGCGCTTCAAGGGCGGGCACATCACCCGTCACTACGGCGACCCAGCCGCTCACGTTCACGCCGTCCAACTGGAGCTTACGCAAAGCACCTACATGCAAGAGCGTGAACCTTTTACCTACCGTGAAGACTTGGCACGCCCAACCCAGGCGGTGCTCAAGCAGCTGCTGGAGGCGCTGCTGGCATGGGGCCAGGCGCATTATCGCAACTGAAGCCAGTCGGCCAGGCAGCGCGCGGTGTGCGCGCCGCCTGGTCAATGGTCAGCCTTTGGCGACTTCCTTGAGCGTGAGCTCGCGCAGCAGTGCCTGCTCCTCGAGCTCCCGGTCCACTTGCAAGCCTTGTTGCAAGACCACCTCTTCCTGCAGCGGATGGCTGGTATTGGCCAGTTCCATTACCCGCTGGCGGTACCGGTTCTCAATTTCCTCGAACCGCTCGGCGTATTCACCGCGAAGGCGCTGGGTCCAGTCCTGGTTGGACAGCAGGTAATCGATGAAGGCTTCGCTGTGTTCGCGCTTGCGCACGTGTTCGAGAACGCTCGAAAGCTCATCGGCTGCCAGGTTGGCAGCACTTCGGAAACGCATACGGTCAGCGATGGGCAGCTCGAGTTCCTTGGCCAGCTCGCGGCGGTAGGCCAGGCGCACCGAAACCAGATCCCCCGGTATCGCGCGGTGCTGGGCAAGGCGTTCGAGTTCCTCTACCCGGAACAGCTGCAGCAGCCTTTGACGCATCTGCTGCAGGCTATCCCCCGCATCAATCACGACACGTTGATGCATCAGGTACAACTCGATGTTGTTGAACGCCTGAAGCGCACCGTCATGGCAAGTTTGTGCGCCACTCTCGTCAGGCAGCGCCTCTACAGCGATGCTTTCCAGCAATGGCCGCTCGGCCGGGTTGCTCGCCGCCGCGACCAGCATCAGTCGCACCCGTTCGCAGAAGCTGCCCCGGGTGGCAGGCTCCACATAAGGGGCCGCGTTTTGCAAACGGCCTGCCAGGCGCAGCAAGTCGCTGCCTGCAAGCGCCTCCCAGCATGCCTGCAAAGATTCATTTTGCAGTGCATTTCCCAGCATCCACGACTCCATCCGGGGGGTATCGTCACTGGCCACCGGGAAATGCGGGTGGTCCAGGGAGCCATCACTGGAACCGTCGGTGAGCAGTAGATCGTTGGGAATGTCCAGGGCGAAGGAGAAGCTGTGGTGGCTGTCCGAAAACGTACGGACCCGCTGGATGGTGGCAGCTGGCAGCGGGTTGTCGAGCAAGGACACGGAAGAAATCGGAATGGCGTTATCCAGATTCGACAGGATATGGTCTGGCAGTTCGGTGATGTTGTTCGAGCTGAGGTCCAGCAATTCGAGCGGCAGCAATTGATCGCACCAGCTTGGCCAGCCCTGCAGGTCCATGTTGCTCAGCACCAGGGACTGCAGATTCGCCGCGAGGTGAGCAGGGACGTGGTTGATGGCGCCCACCCGGTTGCCCGACAGGTCCAGTGAGGTGAGGTGGGGCAGGCGACCAAAGATCTCGAACATGGGTTGGTCGATTTCCAGGTTCATGTTGCGCAGTTCCAGGTACTCCAGCGCTGGCAAGCGCAGCAAGGCGGTAGGCAGTGTCGATTGCGGCGCTTGATGACCGTCTATGGTCAAGCGCGTGATACCTGGAAAGCGACTGAGCAACTCATCGAGCTGCGCAGTCGTGCCCCGCAGGCGAGTCAAGGCCAGGGCGCGAACACGCTCGCCAAAGAATGGCGGCAGGCGCCTGGGGAAGTGCTCAATCGACACGTCTTCCAGTTGCAGCCTGAGGTATCGATGGCCCTGTTCCTGATGCGTCCAGAAATCGTTGATCGCCGTTTCAATGCGCTGACGCTCGGCCAGGGCGGTTTGTGTCAAAGGGTTGCTGGAACTCGATGCCTGCGCCCAGCCTTCGAGCGCTTCTCGTACCTGCGAGCGCTCGTTGCGCAGGCGCGTGATTCCCTCGATAAGCGACGGCGGTTGGTCCACGCGAATGCCGGAAGTGTCCAGTTGCTCGTTCATAAGCAAACGCTGCACGTGAATTTCGTTTATAGGGTTGCCTTCAAGATTGATGACCGGCGGCAGGCGAAGTGATTCGGCTTCGTGCAGCAGGAACGTTGGCAGCGTGAGCAGGTTATTGTCGCGCAGCGACAGCTCACCGATGCGGCTCAAGGCGTCGCTGCCGATGCCCATTGGCCATTGCGACAGCTGCATGCGGTCGAGCCCGAGGTAATTGAGTGTGAGCGCGTGGAAGCTCGGACGGTTATTCTGCGCCAGGCGGTTCCCGGAGAGGTCTAGATGACGCAGCTGGCGGGCGCCGGCCAGCATATCTAGGTCGCTGGAGGACAAGGCAATGTTCTGGTTGGTCAGTACCAGGCGCTGCAACTGTGGCAGGTTCTCCAGAATGATAGATATGCTGAACATGAATGCCGAGGGTGTTGCCCGGGGTGTGTAGGGACGGTCGATTTCCAATGCCTCGAGTTGCGGCATCTGACGGAGCAGGCGTTGCAGCAAACGCTCGTTCTGCGCCCAACTGGCCATCGCGCCTGAGGGCAGGTCATACAAGATCAGGCTGCTCACTCGCTGGTAGAAGAACTCGGGTAAGTTCAGCGGAATATCAGCCAGAGAGATATGCGCCAGGCGTAACACGGCCGAGCTCCGGTCGCCTTCGTCCAACGCCGTGTCATACCAGAACTGCACGATCGCCTCGCGCAATGCGTCGTAGTTGCGTGCTGCCTCGTCGGTCGGCGGCGAGATGGCCTCGCTCCAGTCATCGAGCCTGCTTTGCAGTTCGGTGCGCTGTTCGGCCAAGCGTTGCAGGTGCTCGAAAATCTGCAGGTGGGTGCGGCCGCCACTGGCCAGCGTATTGATCACTTGATCGGCAGAGCGGCCGGTACGCTGCGCCAACTCCAGTGCCTCGACCGCTGCAATGAGTTGTGAGTGAGAGACCGCATGGGCTTGCGGGCCACCGCCGCTCAGCGGATACCCCAGGCGACCATCGGCAAGGCGCATGGGTGAGCGATAGCCGGGGCGCACCGGCCGCATGCCCAGAACCTTGCGCAAGGCTGGGCGAGGCAGCAGCGGGCTTTCCTGCATCAGGTGCTGCAGGGCCGGCGCGTCAGCCGCGCCGAGTTTTGCCATGACCTCTGGCAGCGCCGCGTGCAGCGCGGTAAAGAGGTCCGGATGTGCCGTTATCAGCCGAGATGGATCGTCTTGATCCTGGACGATGTACCCCGCATGGGCATGGATGATGGTTACGCGGGGGCTGCCTTGCTCGGGGCCGACTGCCTCGGCTTGAGTGGGCCAGGACCCACCCCTTACGATTTGTAGTCTGGTTTCGGCAGGCCATTTGCTGAGTGTGGGCAGGGTGTGCAGCACCAGTCGATCGCTGTCCCAGCCTTGAGCCCCTACCAGGAACAACCCCTCGTAAGCCCGCGCCAGACGGACCTGTTGCAGATAAACACGAATTTCCTCACTCAGCCGCAGCGGCACCCTACCGCTTGCCAGCACGCCTCGTTCGTTGGCATTGGCGCTGCTTACCAGCTCGTCGGCAATGGCGGCTGGAAGACCGGGGTATGCACGCATGATCGGTTCGGCATCGGGCAGTTGGGCCGATGTCATGCGGCTGTAGGCTCTGGAAAATTCGGTTGATCGGTCTGCCGTGGTGGGCAGCTGGCTTATCGACTGGTCAAGCTTGAATCGCTGCAGCGTGTCTTGTAGCAACGCAGGCAACCGCTCGTTCTCCACCAGCGCCCTGCGCACGGCATCTTCGTCCGTGTCACTGATCTTTAGCATTCGTCGCAGCGTCGGCTCATCGAAGTCGGCACTCAGGTGCCCCATTCTTTGCAACAGTGTCGAACCTGTCCAGGTAGCTGGGCGGTCTGTGACCTGAACCCACGCGCCAGCGCCATTATGGCGCAGCGGTGGCTGATAGCGATGCTCGCCGCGTGGGTGTTGCAGCCGGTATTGGCCGGTGCCAGCGTCTGACACGACCCGATACTGGCGGCCCTGCAGTATCAGCCGTTGTTGACCCTCATGCACCAACAGGCCCTGCTCATTGGGCACCCCTGCCTGCGGCAGTGGGTCCTGGATTTGATAGGGCGTGAGATCAGGTTTCCACAGACTTACCTGCCCATCAGGCATGCCCACGTCTTCCAGCTCCTCGATGAATGACGGGGTTTCTACGGGAGTGCGCGCGTCACCGGGTTCGTCGTCGGGTTCCTCGACGATGGGTTCGTCGCCCTCGGAGGCTTCCGATGTTCCCTTGAGCGCATGGCCAGCAGCTGCCAGCGCAGCCATGACCGCTACGTTCTCGACGACATCGACCAGATAGTCGTAAGCCGTGTCGCGCTCGTCTGCTTCCCAGGCTTCGATGCCCTCATACACTTCATGGGCTAGCTGGACGATACCCACCAGTAGCATGGCCTCACCGAGGCCAGGCACGAAGAAGCCGGCGATGTTCAGTGCCAGTAATGCGCGCTCGGCAATGAGTTCGCGGTGAGCCTGGGCCGCACGCCGGTCGACGATCTCGGTTGGAACGGCGTGAAAGAGAATGTCCTGTTCATGACGTTCCACCTTGCGAAAAGCCATGAGCCCCTCAAACGCGTGACTGAAAGGCGTTTGAACGGGATAGAGCCTGGCATTGGGATCGAGTACGGGCTCGTACACGCCGCGAGTACTCCAGCCCAGCGGCATCAGACGCGCTTGCAGGCGCTGTCGAACCATCGCCTTGTCGCGCTCGGGCACATGCTTGTCCAGGTAGCTCATGTCGGCCTGAAGCCGATCCCGCAGCGCGTCATGCATGGCCTGCGTATCAGCGAACTCCTTGAGAGGAGTATGCTCGTCGGCGGGAATGTACAGCGCAACGCGGCTATCGGTAGTCGATTGCGTGTCGATGGCCACTACCCCCGTCAGTACGCAACCCCAGAGTTGCAGCTCGCTGAACCTGATCCCTGAGGCGTAAGGGTCCAGCTTTTGATCAAGCGGCACTGCCAGCGCGGCGGTGTAGAACGTCTCGCTGATATCGCCCTTCAAGCGAGCGTAATGCAGGGACTGCCGCCAGGCCGACCCCTCTGTTCGTCCCAGTGTTTGATACACCTCCAAGGCCACCTCGTCGGCACTGCGGTCGGCCGTTGCGGCCGGGTAATAGATCGCGTGGATCAGGTCGTGATATTTCCTACCAATGTCCAGCGTTCGACACAGGTCGGCGAAGGCCTCTGCCGGTATATCCAGCGCATTGGTGATGGGCACGGTGCCCATGAAGCGTCGGTGGTCGAGAATCACCGATTTTTTCAAGAGCGCGTCGGGTGCATCCATGCCCCCCTCAACGGCGGCCGATGCCTCGAAATTATGCAGGGCTGCCTGAAGCAGTGAGCGGGTCGCCCGTTCCACGGCCTGCCGCCCGTCCAGGGCGTTGTGCTCCTTGATCAGGCGCGCGTCCACCAGGTAGCTCCGGTCGACATCGACCTGCAGACCAAAGCGTTCAGCGATGGCTTCGGTCAACGCCTTTCTAGCATAGCTCTTCAGGTCTGCAACCTGCTCGAACAGCGCCGCGACCTGCGCTTGGTGTTGACGATGCTGAGCATGTTCCATGCTCCAGGCACGCGCGATGGCCGGTTGCTCTGTAATCGCTGACGCCAGCCAGGCAGGTGCCTGCCGCCAGTTGCGCAAGGCTTGATGCGTCTGGGCCGGGCTCTTTTTCAGCCACTGGGGGATGCGCTTGGCGATGGTGGAGTAATGGACACCTTGTAAGGGTAGGGTATCGCTGGTTGGGGTGGGCATTTCGTAGTCCTCAGCACGATGGGGTGAAGGACTCTGTAGGGCCGGGGACGGAGAAAGGAGGTAGATATGTCTGCCTGGCAACTGTATCGGGCCAGGCATGGAGTTGATGTACAAGCATGCTCTGCGCTCAATTCAGGTTTATGATGGCTCACGGCCGAACAACCTTCACACGGAGTGCGCAATGCAGACCCTCTACCCGCAGATCAAACCCTACGCCCGGCACGATCTGGCCGTGGAAGCGCCACACGTGCTGTACGTCGATGAAAGCGGCTCACCCGAAGGTTTGCCGGTGCTCTTCATTCATGGCGGCCCGGGTGCAGGCTGCGATGCCCAGAGCCGGTGCTATTTCGATCCCACCCTGTACCGCATCATCACCTTCGACCAGCGCGGCTGCGGCCGCTCCACTCCCCATGCCAGCCTGGAAAACAACACCACCTGGCACCTGGTGGAGGACATGGAGCGCATCCGTGAACACCTGGGCATCGACAAGTGGGTACTGTTCGGCGGCTCATGGGGCTCCACGCTCGCCCTGGCCTACGCCCAGACCCACCCTGAACGCGTGCATGGCCTGATCCTGCGCGGGATCTTCCTGTGCAGGCCTCAGGAGATACAGTGGTTCTACCAGGAAGGTGCCAGCCGCCTGTTCCCGGACTACTGGCAGGACTACATTGCGCCCATTCCACCGGAGGAGCGCGGCGATTTGGTCAGCGCGTTCCACAAGCGCCTGACCGGTTCTGACCAGATTGCCCAGATGCACGCGGCCAAGGCATGGTCCACCTGGGAGGGCCGTACGGCCACGCTGCGGCCCAACCCCCTGGTGGTGGATCGCTTCTCCGAGCCGCAACGGGCCTTGTCCATCGCCCGCATCGAATGCCACTACTTCATGAACAACGCCTTTCTCGAGCCGAACCAGCTGGTGCGCGATCTGCCCAGGATCGCCCACCTGCCAGCGGTGATCGTGCACGGGCGCTACGATGTGATCTGCCCACTGGACAACGCTTGGGAGCTGCACCAGGCGTGGCCGAACAGCGAATTGAAGGTGATTCGTGATGCCGGGCATGCCGCCTCCGAACCGGGCATTACCGATGCCCTGGTGCGCGCAGCCGACCAGATGGCCAGGCGCCTGCTCGACTTGCCCCTGGAAGAAGCATGAAGGGCCTGTTGCAACGGGTGCGCAACGCGCGGGTGGAAGTGCAGGGCCAGGTCATTGGCGCTGTTGAGCAAGGCCTGCTGGTACTGGTGGCCGTGGAGCCGGACGACACCCGCGAGCATGCCGACAAGCTGCTGCACAAGTTGTTGAACTACCGCGTGTTCAGCGATGAGCAGGGCAAGATGAACCTGTCGTTGAAAGAGGTGGGTGGCGGTCTGCTGCTGGTCTCGCAATTCACACTGGCGGCCGACACCCGCAACGGCATGCGACCCAGCTTTTCCACGGCGGCACCCCCGGCCCTGGGGGCCGAGCTGTTCGACTACCTGGTGACGCAAGCCAGAGGCCGCCATGCCGACGTTGCTACCGGTCAATTCGGTGCCGATATGCAGGTGCACCTCGTCAATGATGGCCCTGTAACACTACTGTTACAAATTTAAGGTTAAAAAAGCCGCTTTCCTGAATGAATAAGCGGTTCTATACCATAAATAGTTGTTGCAGCCTGATGCGTTGTCACGCGACCTGCTGGATAATCGCGCGCTGCATGAGGCCTGCGTTCGCAGGCCCGTTTCACTCTGACTCGAGCATTGTCCGTAGCCGTTTGGGGAATCATTACGCCCTTACGGGGTCCGAACAGTGCTCGCCAACCCGGCATTTGTCGCTGGCCGTTGGTTTCATGATCTGTTTTCGGCGAGGGTTGCTCGTGATTGTTAGTCCCCAAAAAGCATCAAGAATCCCCGGCGTCAGGCTACGCAAGGCGCTGATGGCCAGCATGGCAATCGTTGGCCTGATGAGCGCGGGCCAGCTGTGGGCATTCAATCTTGACGATGTTGCCGCCAAGGCAAAGGATCTGGCCGGCCAGAAGTACGAAGCGCCCAAAAGCAACCTGCCGGCCGTTTTCCGCGACATGAAGTTCGCGGACTACCAGAAGATCCATTTCCTGCAGGAAAAGGCCGAGTGGGCCAACGACAAGACGCCGTTCAAGCTGTCGTTCTACCACCAGGGCATGCATTTCGATACGCCGGTGAAAATCAACGAAGTCACCGCCACCAAGGTCCAGGAAATCAAGTACGACCCGAGCCGCTTCGAGTTCGGCGACGTGCCGCATGATGCCAATGCCACCAAGAACCTGGGCTATGCGGGCTTCCGCGTGCTGTACCCGATCAACAAGGCCGACAAGCAGGACGAAATCATGACCCTGCTTGGCGCCAGCTATTTCCGCGTCGTTGGCAAGGGCCATGTCTATGGCCTGTCGGCCCGTGGCTTGGCCATCGACACGGCGCTGCCCTCGGGCGAAGAATTCCCACGGTTCACCGAGTTCTGGGTCGAGAAGCCGCAGCCGGCCGACAAGCATTTAGTGATCTACGCGCTGCTGGACTCGCCGCGCTCAACCGGTGCCTACAAGCTCACCCTGCGTCCTGGCAACGACACGGTCGTTGACGTGCAGTCGCGCGTGTACCTGCGCGATCACGTCAGCCGCCTTGGCGTAGCGCCGTTGACCAGCATGTACCTGTTCGGCCCGAACCAGCCGTCCAAGGTCCTCAACTACCGCCCAGCGCTGCACGATTCCGAAGGCTTGTCCATCCATACCGGCAACGGCGAGTGGCTGTGGCGCCCGCTGAACAACCCCAAGCATCTGTCGGTCAGCAACTTCAGCGTCGAGAACCCGCGCGGGTTTGGTCTGATGCAGCGCCAGCGCGCCTTCAGCGACTATGAAGACCTGGACGATAACTACCAGAAGCGCCCAAGTGCCTGGATCGAACCCAAAGGCGACTGGGGCAAGGGGACCGTCGACCTGGTGGAAATCCCGACGGCCGACGAAACCAACGACAACATCGTTGCCTTCTGGAGCCCGGAAAAGCTGCCCGAGCCTGGCGAAGCGGCCGAGTTCGCCTACCGCCTGCACTGGACCATCGACGAGCCCAAGTTCCAGGCGCCTGAGTTGGGCTGGGTCAAGCAGACCCTGCGCTCCACCGGTGACGTCAAGCAGTCCAACCTGATCCGCCAGCCTGATGGCAGCGTGGCGTTCCTGGTCGACTTCGCAGGCCCGGCCCTGGCCGCCTTGCCTGAAGACACCCCGGTGCGCAGCCAGATCAGCGTGGGCGACAACGGTGAGGTGGTCGAGAATAACCTGCGCTACAACCCTGAAACCAAGGGCTGGCGCCTGACCCTGCGCCTGAAGGTCAAGGAGGCCAACAAGTCGACTGAAATGCGTGCAGCGCTGGTACGTGATGTGCCGGTAGAGGCGCCAGCGCCTGACAAGGACGCCAAGCAGGAAAAGGCGTCTGCCAAGCATGCCAAGGCCGAGAAGACCGTCAAGGCCGAACAACCTGCCGCCGACGCGGCGCCCGCTGCCGGGGCTGCGGCCACCACCGAAAAGGTGCTGACCGAAACCTGGACCTATCAGTTGCCTGCCGATGAGTAATCCGAGCCCAAGGCCGGTATCGCTTGGCGAATACCTGGCCCACCTTCCACTGAGCGATGAGCAGCGCGCGGAACTTGCCACGTGCACATCGTTCAGCGAACTGCACCAGCGCCTGGCGGCCACCTCGCCCGCCAGCCCAGCCGAGGCCGTGCAGGCCTCGGTGGGCTCGCGCCTGACGGTCGGCACTGCGGGCGAACTGGAAGAGGCCGAAATGCTCGGTGTGGACGGTAACGGGCGCCTGTGCCTGAAGATCGCGCCGCCCATCACGCGTACCAAGGTCGTGCCCGAACCATGGCGTACCAACCTGCTGGTGCGAGCATGGCGGCGCCTGACCGGGCGTAACAACGTACCGCAGCCACCCAAGCGTGAGTTGCCGGCGGCCCGCTGGCGTACTGTCGGTTCGATCCGCCGATACATCCTGTTGGCACTGATGATCGGGCAGACCTTGGTCGCTGGCTGGTACATGAAGAGCATCCTGCCCTACCAGGGCTGGTCGTTTGTCGATCTGGACGAAATCTTCGCCCAGCCGATCTGGGATACGGTGGTGCAGGTATGGCCGTACGCCTTGCAGACGTCCATCCTGATTCTCTTCGGGATTCTGTTCTGCTGGGTGTCGGCCGGCTTCTGGACAGCCCTGATGGGCTTCCTCGAGCTGCTGACCGGGCGCGACAAGTACAAGATTTCCGGCAGCAGTGCCGGCAACGAACCCATCGCGCCAGACGCACGGACCGCGCTGGTCATGCCGATCTGCAACGAAGACGTGCCGCGGGTGTTCGCAGGCCTGCGTGCAACGTTCGAGTCGGTGGCAGCCAGCGGTAACCTGGACCGCTTCGACTTCTTTGTGCTCAGCGACACCAACGACACCGACATTGCCGTTGCCGAGCAACAGGCATGGCTGGACGTGTGCCGTGAAACCAAGGGGTTCGGCCGTATCTTCTACCGCCGTCGCCGGCGTCGGGTGAAGCGCAAAAGCGGTAACCTCGACGACTTCTGCCGCCGCTGGGGCAGCGAGTACAAGTACATGGTGGTGCTGGACGCCGACAGCGTCATGAGCGGCGAATGCCTGAGCAGCCTGGTGCGCCTGATGGAGGCCAACCCTGATGCCGGCATCATCCAGACCGGGCCCAAGGCGTCGGGTATGGACACCCTGTATGCACGCATGCAGCAGTTCGCCACGCGCGTATACGGCCCATTGTTCACGGCCGGCCTGCATTTCTGGCAGCTGGGCGAGTCGCACTACTGGGGGCACAATGCGATCATCCGCATGAAGCCGTTCATCGAACACTGCGCATTGGCGCCATTGCCAGGCAAGGGTGCGTTCGCTGGGGCCATTCTCTCCCACGATTTCGTCGAAGCCGCGCTCATGCGCCGTGCCGGTTGGGGGGTATGGATCGCCTATGACTTGCCGGGCAGCTATGAAGAACTGCCGCCCAACCTGCTCGACGAACTCAAGCGCGACCGTCGCTGGTGCCATGGCAACCTGATGAACTTCCGGCTGTTCCTGGTCAAGGGCATGCACCCGGTGCACCGTGCCGTGTTCCTGACGGGTGTCATGTCCTACCTGTCTGCGCCGTTGTGGTTCCTGTTCCTGGTGCTGTCGACCGCGTTGCTGGCGACCAACACCTTGATGGAGCCCCAGTACTTCATCGAGCCGTACCAGCTGTACCCGCTGTGGCCTCAATGGCACCCGGAAAAAGCCGTGGCGTTGTTCTCCACCACCATCGTGCTGCTGTTCCTGCCCAAACTGCTCAGCGTCATCCTGATCTGGGCCAAGGGCGCGGTGGAGTACGGTGGGCGGATCAAGGTCACCTTGTCGATGCTCATGGAAATGCTGTTCTCCATGTTGCTGGCTCCGGTGCGCATGATCTTCCACACCCGCTTCGTGCTCGCCGCATTCCTGGGCTGGGCCGCCACCTGGAACTCTCCCCAGCGCGACGATGACTCCACGCCCTGGAGCGAGGCGGTCAAGCGCCATGGTCCGCAAACCTTGCTGGGCGTGGCATGGGCAGGCCTGGTAGCCTGGCTGAACCCCAGCTTCCTGTGGTGGCTGACGCCGATCGTGGGCTCGTTGATGCTGTCCATCCCGGTCTCGGTCATTTCCAGCCGTACCCGCCTGGGTCTGGCCGCCAAGGACGAGAAGCTGTTCCTGATTCCTGAGGAGTACGCCACGCCGCAGGAGCTGCTGGCCACGGACCAGTACACCCACGAGAACCGCTGGCACGCCCTGCGCGACGGTTTTGTGCGCGCTGTGGTGGACCCGCGGCAGAACGCCCTGGCGTGCGCCATGGCCACTGCCCGGCACGGTCAGGCAGCACCCATCGAGGCCATGCGGGCCGAACGCATCGCCAAAGCCCTGGAAGTCGGCCCCCATGGGCTCGACCTGGGCACGCGCCTGGCATTGCTGAGCGATCCCGTTGCGCTGACCCGCCTGCACGACCAGGTATGGTCGCAGCAGCACGCGGCATGGATCGAGGCCTGGCGCGCTTCGATCAAGAGCGACCCGCATTCGCCGTTGTTGCCGCTGCATCCTGAACAGGAAGGCCAACCGGCGCTCGCAGGCTCTTGACCTGCGCCATACGCGGGCCAGCCCGTTCTGACCTGCCCTGCAGCCGAGGCTTGCAGGTCAGACCGGAGCGGGTTGGCCCGCGACGCTTTCGCCCTTCTGGCCGATTTAGGCCAACAAAGTCCCCCCCGATGCTATATCGCCAGCGCGCCATGCGTTAGCATCCCTCTCCGATAGCTCACGGCGGCCCGCAAGGCCGTACCAATAAGAAAACGCGCTACTTCTACTTTCAGGGGACTTGGTGATGTTCAAGAAATACCTTTCGCGGCTGCTGGTGGGCATGACCGCTCTGGTAGCGGTGTCCGCTGCCCAGGCCGGGGCCATTGACGAGGCCGTCAAGCGTGGCACGCTGCGTGTGGGCATGGACCCGACCTACATGCCGTTCCAGATGACCAACAAGCGTGGCGAGATCATCGGCTTCGAGGTCGACATCCTCAAGGCCATGGCCAAGTCAATGGGCGTCAAGTTCGAAGCGGTATCCACCGCTTATGACGGCATCATTCCCGCCCTGCTGACCGACAAGTTCGACATGATCGGCAGCGGCATGACCCTGACCCAGGAGCGCAACCTGCGCCTGAACTTCAGCGAACCCTTCATCGTCGTGGGCCAGACCCTGCTGATCCGCAAGGACCTGGCCGGCGAGATCAAGTCGTACAAGGACCTGAACAACGAGAAGTATCGCCTGACCTCCAAGCTGGGGACCACCGGCGAGATGGTGTCCAAGAAGCTGATCGGCAAAGCCAAGTACCACGGCTATGACAATGAGCAGGAAGCGGTCATGGATGTGGTCAACGGCAAGGCGGATGCCTTTGTCTATGACGCTCCTTATAACGTAGTGGCCGTCGAGAAGGCCGGTGCGGGCAAGCTGCTGTTCCTCGAAGAACCCTTCACCTACGAGCCGCTGGCCTTCGGCCTGAAGAAAGGCGACTACGATAGCATCAACTTCATCAACAACTTCCTGCACCAGATCAAGCATGACGGGACCTACGATCGTATTCACGACAAGTGGTTCAAGAACAAGGACTGGCTCAAGGACATGGAATAAAAGGCACCTTCAGGCCGCAAGCTGCAGGCCGCAGCCAGTGACCGACCTTACGGGATCGGCCATAGGCTGCGGCTTGTGGCTTGCGGCCTGCCGTTTTCCGGAGTATCCAACGTGATCAAACACAAGAAGGCCCAGTGGCCCTGGCATGGGCTGACTGCACTGGTCCTGGTAGGCCTGGCCGTCAGCCTGTACATGGCCACCTCGATGATTTCCTACGAGTGGCGCTGGAACCGCGTCCCTCAGTATTTCGCCTATCAGGCCGAGGACGTACAGCGCGCGAGCGACTACGGCACCGTGCAGGAAGTCGTCATCACCGGGGATGAAGCCCGCGTCACCTTGAAGGATGAAAGCGGGGCGCTTCAGGTCCTGGACGTGGCCAAGGACAGCCTGCAACTGAGCCGCGGCGACGATGTGGCCGAAGGGGACCAGATAGGGGTGACCCGGCACTGGGCCGCAGGGCCACTGGCTTGGGGGTTGTGGACCACACTGTGGATTTCGGTGGTTTCCGGTGCGCTGGGGCTGCTGATCGGGCTGTTTGCCGGCCTGTGCCGGTTGTCGACCAACCCCACGCTGCATGACCTGTCGACCGTCTATGTCGAGCTGGTGCGCGGCACGCCGCTGCTGGTTCAGATCTTCATCTTCTACTTCTTCATCGGCACGGTCCTGAACCTGTCGCGGGAGTTTGCCGGTGTAGCCGCCCTGGCGCTGTTCACAGGTGCCTATGTGGCGGAAATCGTGCGTGCCGGCGTGCAGTCCATCGCTAAGGGGCAGAACGAAGCTGCGCGCTCGCTGGGCCTCAATGCCGGGCAGTCGATGCGTCATGTGATACTGCCCCAGGCGTTCAAGCGTGTACTGCCGCCGTTGGCTGGTCAGTTCATCAGCCTGGTCAAGGACACCTCGCTGGTGTCGGTGATCGCCATTACCGAACTGACGAAAAGCGGACGGGAAGCCATCACCACGTCGTTCTCGACCTTCGAGATCTGGTTCTGCGTGGCAGGCTTGTACCTGCTGATCAACCTGCCGCTGTCGCACATTGCCAGCCGGCTCGAGCGGAGGCTTGCGCAAAGTGATTGAAGTCCGTGACCTACTCAAGGTATTCGACACCCGTGGCCATGTGGTGCGGGCGGTCGACAACGTCACCACGCACGTGGCAAAAGGCGAAGTAGTCGTGGTCCTCGGCCCTTCGGGCTCGGGCAAGTCGACCTTCTTGCGTTGCCTCAACGGCCTGGAGCACTTCGACGAGGGCCATGTGGCCATCGCCGGCCTGGATCTGGCGCACCCCAAGACCGACATCAACGCCTACCGCCGCGAAGTCGGGATGGTGTTCCAGCATTTCAACCTGTTTCCGCACATGACCGTGCTGGAAAACCTGTGTCTGGCACAGAAGGTGGTGCGCAAGCGCAACAAGGCCGACCGCGAAGCCAAGGCCCGGGCCTTGTTGCAAAAGGTGGGGATCGCGGAGAAAGCCAACGAGTATCCGTCGCGGTTGTCGGGCGGTCAGCAGCAACGGGTCGCGATTGCCCGCGCGTTGGCCATGGACCCGAAAGTGATGCTGTTCGACGAGCCCACCTCGGCGCTGGACCCGGAAATGGTAGGGGAGGTGCTGGATGTGATGAAGACTCTGGCCCTGGAGGGCATGACCATGGTCTGTGTCACCCACGAAATGGGCTTTGCCCGTGAAGTGGCCGATCGCGTGCTGTTCTTCGACCATGGCAAGCTGCTGGAAGATGCCTCGCCAAACACGTTCTTCAATGCACCAAAGGATCCGCGCGCGCAGGCGTTCCTGCGTCAGGTGCTGTAACCGCTGAGGGGGGCTCTGCACCCCATTTGCGGAACAAGGTCGCTCCTACGACGGACCTGTATCCCTGAACGACCTTGTGCCGCAACGCGGCTCAACAATTCCGTCACCTGAACCGTCCCGCCAGCTCTGCAAACGGATCCCCAGCCGTGTGAATGCCACACTTGAACTGGCTGGGCCTTCACGGGTAACCGGAAGATCAGATCAGATATTGGTAAGACGGTCTTACTTTAAATGTAAAATTCTCACTCCGTGATATGGGGGGTCTCTGACGTCGGAGCGGGATTTCTTGGCGTATATTCATGGGGTTGATGGGCTCGAGTTGATCTAGGCCCGTATTGTTAGCAGGCAAGCCTAATAAGTCCATTTGCCTTACAAATTCAGAATGTAATGTAGTTGCTCTTTCCTTCAAGGCAAGGATCTGAGCGGATGAGTTCGCTCTGAGGTACTTTAATTCGCGCTTCTGCTTCTTTAATATCTTCAGATAACGGGTATGTTCGGCCCAGGCATCATAGTTTTCAGCCAGCTCTAAGCTGGTATATGTACTGTTGATGTCGGCTATAAGCTTGTCAATGCGTAATTGATGGTTAGAGATTTGCTTTCGGGTGTGCTGCATTTGATTGTAGGTATCCAGAGCAGCGGCCTTCTGGGTATCATATGCATTTAAATGCTTAGCGTTCCTAGTTTTATTAAAGATGTTAATAAGGGATTGTGGAGGTATCGGATAATGCCCTGACGGGTCTTTGTAGTTTGTCGGGTCCCCGCCGCAATACGAATAACTACTAATCACGGTGAAAGGTGAGATATTGTCTGGTGAGGCGAACCGCATAATTGATGGCAGGTAAAGCCTGTAGCCATTGCCTAGTAAATATCCTCTTGAGCTGACGTCGTAAGGTTCTCCGGCGAAAGCGATAGGGACTGACGCACTTGCAGGAGAGAAACCATAGGGCGTATAAGCAGGGGTGAACAGCGTGTTGTGAGAGTTTGCGGTATACATATGCAACCTGCTCTGAGTTGATGTTGATAACCTATCGTGAAATTTAAAGGGGGGGCAACTGGCATTTTTGCCAGTTGCCAGCGCCAGTGTATTTACAAGCTGAAACGCCTGACCATCCCCCTCAGTTGCTGCCCAAGCTGATCCAAATCTCCACTTGAAGCCGCCGTCTGCTCACTGGCTGCACTGGTCTGATCGGACGCATCACGCACATTCAACACGCTGCGATTGATCTGTTCGGCCACCACGCTCTGCTGTTCGCTGGCCGTGGCGATCTGCTGGTTCATACCCTGGATGCTCGAGACCGTCCCGGTGATCTGGCTCAGCGCATCGCCTGCCTTGCGGCTCAATTCCACGCTTTGCTCGGTAAGGTTCTTGCTGCTGTCCAGCAAGCGCGTAACTTCGTCGGTGCCGTTGTGCAGGCTGTCGATCAGTTGACCGATTTCTTCCGTGGCGGTGGAGGTGCGTTGGGCCAGGCCGCGCACTTCGTCGGCTACCACCGCGAAGCCCCGCCCGGCTTCACCCGCCCGTGCCGCCTCGATCGCGGCGTTGAGCGCCAGCAGGTTGGTCTGTTCGGAGACAGACTTGATCACGTCCAGAATACTGCCGATGCGCTGACTCTCGCCGGCCAGGTGCTGCATGGCTGCCAGGCAATGGTCCATCTGCCCGGACAACTGTTCGATACGCCCAATGGCTTCGGTCACCACCTGATCGCCCACCTGCGCCTGCTGGTCGGCATTGGTGGCGGCCATCGATGCCTGCTCTGCATTTTGCGCCACCTCCTGGACCGTGGCGCTCATCTGGTTCATGGCAGTGGCAACCTGGTCGGTCTCCTCTCGCTGCTGGTTGATGCGCACCTTGGTGTCTTCGCTGCTGGAGGCCAATTGCGACGCGGCTTGCGAGAGTTGCCCGACACCGTGGTCGATGCCGCCGATCAGTTCGCGCAAGCTTATTGTCATTTCACGCATGCTGGCCTGCAGCTTGCCCATCTCGTCGCGGCGCTGCACCGGCTCGACCTGGCTCAGGTCCCCTTTGGCGATACGTGCGGCCACCTCCAGGGTCTGGCGCAGCGGTTGGGTGATCTGCAATGTGATCAGCCACCCGGCGACCACGCCGACCAACAGCGCCAGCAGTGCCACGGTGGTCAACAGCGAGCGGGCGGCCAGTGCTTCCCTGTCGCGCTGTTCGACCTTGCGCTTGCCAAGTTCCAGGCTCACCGAGCGTAACTCGTCGCCGCGGCGCTCCATGGTGTTCTGCAGCTGCTCGGCCTTGACGGCGACTTGGCGGTACTGATCCAAGGTGGCACGGTATCGGGCCAATTCGGTGCCTGGTTGCTCGATCACGGCGCGCGGCAGCCCGAGAGGCGCCAGGCCCTTGACCAGTTGAGCCAGGCTAGTGCCTGCGGCCTCCAAGGCGCTTTCACCGACCTTGGCGAAGTCTTCGACAGGGGCGAAGGTGTAGGCCGGTACCAGGCTCTGCTGGTTGGCGCTCTCCACATGCCGACTCAGGGTATCCATCATGCCCAGCACATTGGTCTGCTGCCCATCGGCAGGCATCTTCAACAGGGCCTGGGTTTCAAGTTCATCGATGGCCGTGCTGAGTTTCTGTTCCTGAACGAGCAGAGCCTGGCGCAAGGTGGCGCGGCTGGTGGCAGTGCGCTGCAGCTCAGTGAAGTCATCGCGCAATTGCTGCAGCAAACCCAGCTTTTCGGTGAGCATCTGCCGTGATTCTTCGACGTTGCTGCGCTGCTGAAGGGTAGTGAGCCTATCGCTCAGCTGTTCGAGTATGCGGCCGATCCGCGTCTTGCTCTGCTCATCGTCGAGCACACGGTACGTGATGCGCTCGGCGCGCAGATCCTTAGTCAGGTCATTGATTTGGCCAATTTCGCTCAATTGCTGCGAACGAACGATGGCGCCGTCCAAAGCGCGCCAGCCACTGATCGTAGTGACCAGCGTGAGCAGCAGGACCACGGCGAAACCGAGGGCCAACTTGGCGGCGACGCTGATGTTGCCGAGCTTGCGGTTGAGGTAACCGAGCATGGGGATTCTCCGTGCAAGTGGAAGGAATGAAGAGCACGCGCAATACGTGCAAGCCATCCCTGCCCATCGGCGGAGGACGTGTAGGACTTGACCTGAAATCCATGTAGGAAAATTCGGAGCGGTCAGTCAGATCTTTTTCGGTTACGCAGCTATAACGGCAATGCCCGGTACGCGCCTATTCAAGCCACCTGCGTGCGCATAAAGAGGCTGCGTGCGAGCCTCATTCTGAATGCGCCTATTGACCGGCATGGTCATTGACCGCGCCGAAAGAGCTGCCCGTCAAAGCTTGAAACGCCCCACCAACCCCTGCAAGTGAGTGCCCAGGCGGGCCAGCTCGACACTGGAGCTGGCAGTCTGCTCGCTGGCCGCCGAGGTCTGGTCTGAAATATCCCGTACGTTGATCACGCTGCGGTTGATCTCTTCGGCCACCGCCGTTTGCTCCTCGGCTGCCGTGGCGATCTGCTGGTTCATCGCCTGGATGGACGAGACCGTACGGGTGATGTTTTCCAGCGAGCTGCCTGCACGGCGGGTCAGTTCGACGGTGCTGTCGGTGAGTTGCCGGCTGCTGTCCATCACGCTCGCTGCGCGCTGGGTGCCGCTTTGCAGGCCGGCGATCAGTTCCTCGATCTCTTCGGTGGATTGCTGCGTGCGTTGCGCCAGGCTGCGCACCTCGTCAGCCACCACTGCAAACCCGCGTCCGGCCTCGCCTGCACGGGCCGCTTCGATCGCCGCGTTGAGCGCCAGCAGGTTGGTCTGCTGGGCCACCGACTTGATCACATCCAGCACGCTACCGATCTTGTCGCTTTCACCCTTGAGCTGGCTCATGGCTTCGCTGGAGTTGGCCACCTCGCTGGCCAGCCGCTCGATCTGCGCCACCGCTTCGCTGACCACACGATCGCCCTCACGGGCCTGCTGGTCGGCCATGACGGCTGCCTCCGAGGCCTGCTCGGCGTTACGTGCCACGTCGTGAACGGTCGCCGTCATCTGGTTCATCGCCGTGGCAACCTGGTCAGTCTCCACCTTCTGGTTGGTAACCCCTGCGCTGGTCTGCTCGGTCACTGCCGAGAGCTCTTCGGCAGCACTGGCAATCTGGGTTACGCCATCGCCTATGCCACCAATCAGGTCGCGCAGGCCTTGGGTCATGCGCTGCATGCTGGCCTGCAACTGGCCAAGCTCGTCTCGACGCCTCGAAGGCTCATGCAGGGTGAGATCGCCGCTGGCCACCCGTTCAGCCCCGCGCAGCGCCTCGCGCAGCGGCAGGATGATCTGGCGGGTAATCACCCAGGCTGCCAGCAGGCCCAGCAAGACGGCCAGGCCCGTGGCCAACCCCAGCAACGCCTTTGCCTGAGCGGCCGCCGTGTCACGTACCTGGGTCTGCGAGCTGGTCATGGCCTGGCTGGTCTGCATCAAGGTCACGCCTTGGTCGGCCATCTGCTGCAACGCCTGGGCGCTGGCGCTCTGCGCTTCGCCGAACTGCATCACGGCGTCGCGGTAGCCGCCCATGGCGGTACTGGCGTCGGTCAGGCCGGCGGCGAATTCAGCAGGCAGCTTGGCGGGCAGCCCTCGCAACTCGTCCAGCGCCTGGTCGATGGCCTTGAGTGCCGTTTGCTGATAGTCGGCGTTGCCGCTATAGGTGTAACCACGCACCTGGAAGCGCGCTTGCTGGAGCAGGCTGTTGACGGTGACGGCATATTGGTACTGGGTGATATCGCCCGCTTGAAGCAGGCGCTGCTGGACCCGGCCCACCAGTTCGACGGCCTTGTCCGCGCTGTCCCCCAACACGCCACGGCTGGCCTCGCGCCGCAAGTTCGACTGTTTGAGCTGCGCGAAGGCTTGCTGGTAGGCCGCTACCGCATCGCGCTGCTGTTCGAGGCGCTGATGATCGGCGGGTTCGTCGATCTGGCCAAGCATCAGCTGAACCTGACGGTCCAGGGTGCCAAGCGCCTTCTCCATCTCGCCGATCGAGGCTTCGTCGCGCTGGCGTTCATAATGCTGACGGGCAATGCGCAGCTCCTGGGCGTACTGCTGGATGACCGAGATGTTGCCCAGCTTGTCACCCCTGGCCGTGATGCTGTTCATGCCGTGCCACCCGGTCAGGGTGATGATCAGTGTCAGCAGCAACACCAGGCCGAAGCCCAGCGCCAGTTTGCGGGTCACACTCACGTTGCCCAAAAGCTGGGTTAACCATCGATTCATAGAAACTCCCTGGCGGCTTGGCAGCACGATTTAGTTGTTGTTGCCAATGCCATCGGCCAGGGAAACGGAAACTTGATGGGTAAAAGCTGACCGGTTCGTCAGAATATACGTGAGAGCAAGGCCGTGACGGCCGTTTCCACCCGAAGGATGCGTGCACCGAGCTGCACCGGGGCCAAACCCGCTTTGCCCAGCAGATCCACCTCGTAGGGGATCCACCCGCCTTCCGGGCCAATGGCCAGGGTGACTGCCTGTTCTACCGCGCGAGGGCAGTCGGGATAGTCGCCTGGGTGACCGACCAGCCCAAGGGTGCCTTCGGCGATGGCAGGCAGACGGTCCTCGACGAAGGGTTTGAAGCGTTTTTCGATGATGACTTCTGGCAGCACGGTGTCACGTGCCTGTTCCAGACCCAGGATCAGGTTTTCACGGATGACGTCGGGCTGAAGGAAGGGGGTTTGCCAGAAGCTCTTTTCCACCTTGTAGCTGTTGAGCAGGATCAGGCGCGGCACCCCAAGGGTGGCGACGGTCTGGAACAGCCTGCGCAGCATCTTGGGCCGTGGCACCGCCAGCACCAGGGTCAACGGCAGCTTGGCCGGTGGCGCCTGATCGAAGCTGACGTGAAGCTCGGCTTCATGGCGCTCCAGGCGCTGCACCATCGCCAGGCCCATCAGGCCGTTGATGCGGCCAACGCGCAACGTGTCACCGACGGCGACCCCGTGCACATCCTGCATATGGACGAAACGCCGATCAGCCAATACAACCCGGTCAGCCGCGATGAAATCGGCCTCCTCCAGCAGAAGCAGGTTCACGGCTGCGTCGCGGGTGGTTGGTCTTGATGATCATCGGCAGGCTGTTCGTCGCTGCCACGCTTGCGAATCAGGCTGCCGCACAGCACGCCGACCTCGAACAGTAGCCACATGGGGACGGCCAACAGGGTCTGGGAGAAGATGTCCGGGGGCGTCAGCACCATGCCGACAACGAAGCAGCCAATGATCACGTAGGGGCGGATCTTCTTCAGGTACTTCACATCGACCACGCCGATCCAGACCAGCAGCACCACGGCCACCGGAATCTCGAAGGCTACGCCGAAGGCGAAGAACAACGTCATCACGAAGTCCAGGTAGCTGGCGATGTCGGTCATCATCGATACGCCTTCAGGCGTTGCGCTGGCGAAGAAGCCAAAGATCAACGGGAAGACCAGAAAATAGGCAAAGGCCATGCCGGCATAGAACAGCACGATGCTCGACATCAGCAGGGGTATGGCGATGCGCTTTTCATGACGGTACAGGCCTGGTGCGATGAAGCCCCAGATCTGCTGCAGGATGAAGGGGATCGCCAGGAACAGCGAAACAATCATGGTCAGCTTGAACGGCGTCAGGAAGGGCGAGGCCACGTCAGTGGCGATCATGGTCGCATTGGCGGGCAGATGATCACGCAGCGGCGCCGAGACCAGGGTGTAGATCTGCTGGGCGAAGGAAAACAACCCGGCAAAGATCAGGAAGATGACGGCAACGCAACGCAGCAGGCGGGTGCGCAGTTCGGTCAGGTGCGAAACCAGCGGCATGGGCTGGTCGTGTTCCGGGTTCTCGCTCATGGGGCTCGCGGCGGCTCGGGCGCTACAGGGGTAGGGTGCGCAGTGGCTGGGGCGGTTACATCGGTTTCAGCTGGCGTGGTTGGCAGGCCAGTGGGGGGCTGTACGGTGGCCGTGGTCACCGGAGGCTGGGCAGGCGGCGCATTGGGGTTGAGGATGCGCTTGGCCTGCTCTTCCATGTGCATGATGTGCTCGTTGTGCAGCTGGCGGCGGATGTCATCGGCGCCGATTTCGCGTTCGACTTCCATCTTGATGCTGTTGAAGCTGCGTTTGAGCCGGCCGATCCACAAGCCCGCCGTGCGGGCGGCGCCCGGCAAGCGCTCGGGGCCGAGCACCAGCAGGGCGACGAGGCCGACGAGCAGCAGCTCGCTGAAACTGATGCCGAACATAAGTCAGTCTTTCCGCTGCGGCTCTTGGACCGGTTGGGCCTGGCCTTCGATGGTATGGCCCTGGCTGGCCTGGGCAGTGGTCTGCACCGGTTGCACAGGGGGTACGGGCTGGGCCGGAGGAGGGGTAGGTTCAGCCGGCTTGGTTTCTTCTTCGTTCATGGCCTTGCGAAAGCCCTTGATCGATTCGCCCAGGTCGCTGCCGAGGTTCTTCAGCTTCTTGGTGCCGAACACCAGCACCACCACGACCAGCAGGACGATCCAGTGTTTCCAGTCAAAGATACCCATTTCGTACTCCCGAAAATTGTGTGAAGGTCACCGGGCGTCAGCCCTGAACATACATCAGGCCGAAGGCTGGCGGGCGGCTTTTTCGTCATGGCCCGACAACCCGAAGCGCCGGTCGAGCTCGTCGAGCACGGCTTGCGGGTGCTGACCCAGGGCGCTGAGCATCACCAGGCTGTGAAACCACAGGTCGGCCGTTTCATAGATGACGTCGCTGCAGTCCTTGCTGAGCGCAGCATCCTTGGCGGCAATGATGGTTTCAACCGACTCTTCGCCGAGCTTTTCCAGAATCTTGTTGAGGCCCTTGTGGTACAGGCTGGCCACATAGGAGCTGTCCGGCGCCGCCTGTTTGCGTTCTTCGAGCACGGCGGCCAGCCGGTTGAGGGTGTCGCTCATGTCAGTGTCCTGCGTCGTAGATGGCGTGCGGGTCTTTCAGGACCGGGTCGACGGTGGCCCACTGGCCGTCTGCGTAGATGCGGTAGAAGCAGCTTTCCCGGCCGGTATGGCAAGCGATGTGGCCCACCTGCTCGACCATGAGGATGATCACGTCGGCGTCGCAGTCCAGGCGCATTTCGTGAAGTTTTTGCACATGGCCCGACTCCTCGCCCTTGCGCCACAGTTTGCCACGCGAGCGCGACCAGTAGATGGCGCGTTGCTCGGCAGCGGTCAACGCCAGTGCCTCACGGTTCATCCACGCCATCATCAGCACGCGTCCGGTCTTGTGGTCCTGGGCGATGGCCGGCACAAGGCCATCGCTGTTCCACTTGATCTCGTCCAGCCAGTCTTTCATCGTCGACTCCAAAACGGGCCCGTCTGCGTCGCGGGCCTTTTGCGCTAGTGTGCCAGCCACGGGCGCGGCTGGCTATTGGCGCACGATCAGGTAAAGGCCTGCGGCCAGCATCAACCAGGCCGGCCACGCCGTGGCGGCCGCCAGGCTACCGGCCTGCAGGGCGACACCGCCCAGGATCACACCCCCGCCCAGCAAGCCGGCACCGAGCAGGCGCAGGGCCCAATGGTCGCCATTTCGGCGCTCTGGCATCTTGGGGTCGTGCAGGTGCGGTTGCGACAGTCGTTCGAGCAAGTCCCGGGTCATGTTGGCCAGGTGCGGCAACTGCTCAGCCTGGCTGTGCAGGTTGCCCAGCAAGGCCTTGGGGCTCATGCGCTGGCGCATCCAGCGCTCAAGATAAGGCTTGGCCGTGCTCCACAGGTCCAGCTCAGGGTACAGCTGACGTCCCAGGCCTTCGATGTTGAGCAGGGTCTTCTGCAGCAGCACCAGTTGAGGTTGCACTTCCATGTTGAAGCGGCGCGCGGTCTGGAACAGGCGCATCAGCACCTGGCCGAAGGAAATATCCTTGAGGGGTTTTTCGAAGATCGGCTCGCACACGGTGCGGATGGCCGCTTCGAACTCATTGACCTTGGTGTTGGCCGGTACCCAGCCCGAGTCGATGTGTAGCTGGGCGACGCGGCGATAGTCGCGCTTGAAGAAGGCAATCAGGTTGCGCGCGAGGTAATCCTGGTCTTCATCGGTGAGGCTGCCGACGATGCCGCAGTCGATGGCGATGTACTTGGGGCTCCACGGCTTGACCGTGCTCACGAAGATGTTGCCTGGGTGCATGTCGGCATGGAAGAAGCTGTCACGAAACACCTGCATGAAGAACACTTCGACGCCGCGTTCGGCCAGCATCTTCATGTCGGTGCGCTGATCGGCGAGGGTAGCCATGTCGGTCACCGGCACGCCGTAGATACGCTCCATCACCAGCACTTTGGGCCGGCACCAGTCCCAATAGACCTGGGGCACGTACATGAGTTCGGAATCCTCGAAATTGCGCCGCAGCTGGCTGGCGTTGGCCGCCTCGCGAAGCAGGTCGAGTTCGTCGTAGATGGTTTTCTCGTAATCGCCGACAACCTCCACCGGGTGCAGGCGACGTGCATCGGCAGAAAGGCGCTCGGCACCCTTGGCGATCAGGAACAGCCAGGCAATGTCGGCAGCGATGATTGGCTTGAGCCCCGGCCGTACCACCTTGACCACCACTTCTTCACCGCTTTTCAGGCGCGCGGCGTGCACTTGCGCCACCGATGCGGACGCCAGGGGCTCCACGTCGAAGCGGCTGAACACCTCGCCCACCTTGGCCCCAAGCTGGGCTTCGATCAGCGCCACGGCTTTTTGCGGGTCGAACGGCGGTACTCGGTCTTGGAGCAGCATCAGCTCGTCGGCAATGTCAGTGGGCAGCAAGTCGCGCCGGGTAGACAACAGCTGGCCGAACTTGATGAAGATAGGCCCTAGGTCCTGCAGCGCCATGCGCAACCGCGCGCCGCGGCTCAGTTCCGAGGCGCGACGCGGTAGCCAGCGCCACGGCAACAGCAGCCGCAGGCTCATCAACCACCAGGGCAGAGGGTAGTCGAACAGCAAGTCATCGAGCCGGTAGCGGATGACGACGCGCTGGATGCGGAAAAGGCGGCGGAAGGCGAGCAGCTTCATGCGTTATCGCTGGAATCAAGGGATCGGGAAAGGCGCAGGATGCGCGCCTCGAGGCGTTCTGTATCGACCTTCATGGCATCGAGTTCGCTGAAGGCGGCCTCGGCTTCGCGTTTGCCTACCAGCGTACGCGATTCTTCCGCCAGATACTCGGACAGGCTCTGGCTCAGGCGTGCCAGGCCTTGACGGGTCCACCGGGTGCGCAGGCGGATGTGCCCTGCGATCAGGGCCGTGGGCACAGGGCCCAGCCACTTCTGCAACTCATGCTCCCAGTCCAGCTCCAGGTCCTGGAAAATGCCGAACAGATCGAGCAAGGCCGCGGTATCGCCGTGCAACGCCACATGGGGGCTGTGCAGGACTGCCGTCTTGTCTCGCGACAACGCCAGGTGCGCCAGGCTTGCCGCCGGCGCGCTCAACCGGCAGTCGACTTCGCCTTCCCAGGCACTGGCCAGCATCAGGCCCTGCTCGTCAGGCAGGATGAAGACCTGCATGGCCGGTTGGCGGCAGTCGATCTCGATGACCTTGCCTTCCAGCGCTGCTAGCCTTGGCAATGCCGTGCTGTCCATGCGCAGGACGCGGTTCAGGCCATGTTCGGCGCTGGCGAGCAGACCGGCCATGAGCATCAGGGCTTGATCCCCCGGTGCACGGCCACGATGCCGCTGGTCATGTTGTGGTAGGTCACCCGGTCGAACCCGGCCTGCACCATCATGGCCTTGAGGGTTTCCTGGTCAGGGTGCATGCGGATCGATTCGGCCAGGTAGCGGTAGCTCTCGGAATCGTTGGTGATCAGCTTGCCGGCCAGGGGCATGAAGGCGAATGAGTAGGCGTCGTAGGCCTTGGACATCAGCTTGTTGGTCGGCTTGGAGAACTCCAGCACCAGCAGGCGGCCACCCGGCTTGAGCACGCGCAGCATGGAGCGAATGGCATCTTCCTTGTGGGTGACGTTGCGCAGGCCGAAGGCGATGGTCACGCAGTCGAAATGGTTGTCCGGAAACGGCAGCTTTTCAGCGTCGGCCTGGACGAACTCAATGTTGCCGGCCACGCCACGGTCCAGTAGGCGGTCGCGGCCGACCTTGAGCATGGACTCGTTGATGTCGGCCAGCACCACGTGCCCGGTCGGGCCCACCAGGCGCGAGAACTTGGCTGCCAGGTCGCCCGTGCCGCCGGCGATGTCCAGCACACGGTTGCCGCTGCGAACGCCCGACAGCTCGATGGTGAAGCGCTTCCACAGGCGGTGCATGCCGCCGGACAGCACGTCGTTCATCAGGTCGTATTTGGCCGCCACCGAGTGGAACACTTCGGCAACCTTGCGCGCCTTCTGGCTTTCAGGCACGTCCTGGTAGCCAAAATGGGTCGTGGGTTCGGCGTGGTCGCCTTTGCGCTGGTCGTTCATATCGCTTCACCGAAATTAATTGACGCCATTCTAGGGCGAACGAGCGGATTTGTCTTGGCGGGGTGTGCCGCCAGGCGGGGGCGGGCATAATGCCGATTATGTCTACATGTTCAGGAACACCCGCATGACCCAGATCAGCGTCGAACGCAAACACACCCTCGGGCGCGACGCCGCCCGTTCCAAGGCCCAAGCGCTGGTGGACCGCCTCAGCCGCGAGTATGACCTCAAGGCCTCGTGGGATGGCGACCGCGTCGATGTGGCACGCAGCGGCGCGAACGGCAGCGTGCACATCGGCCAGGACAGCATCCGTGTCGATCTCAAGCTCGGCATGATGATGTCGATGATGAGCGGCACCATCAAGGGCGAAATCGAGCGGGCGCTGGACAAGGCACTTGCCTGAATCTGGACACCGGCCGTTCGGCCCGGATCGGCCGGTGATCGCGAATGGGGCGTTTCAGGTTGGCTCGGCCAGAAACTTCATGATGACCGGCGCGATGGCGTGTGGCCGGGTGATCAGAAACAGATGACCATCATCGATGATGTGCAACTGCGCATTGGGGATACGCCAGGCCAGCAGACGCATGTTCACCAGCGGAATCAACGGATCGTCATCCCCGGCAAGCACCAGGGTGGGCTGGCGGAGTTTGTGCAGCCAATGGATGCTGGTCCAGCCAAGTGCCGCGAACAGTTGCCAGTAATAACCCAGCTTGCCAGCCGAGCGTGCCGTGGCCGCGTGCTTTAGCGCCAGGTGCGGATCCCGGCGAAACCCGCCGCCATACACCAGCGGCGCGATGCGCATGACATGGGAGGGGTCTACGTACCGGCGGGGGCTGGCCATGCTCCACAACACCTTGGGCTTGCCAGGTACCATGACCGCGCCTGCGGCCGTGGCAGCCAGGATGAGTTTTCGGCAGCGCTGCGGGTAGTCATGGGCGAATTGCTGAGCCAGCCCGCCTCCCCACGACACGCCGATGACGTTGACCTGGCCGTAATTTAGCGTGTCGAGCAGCCGAGCGGCGAGCCGGGCCAGTCCTGAAAACCGATAAGGCCGCTGCGGCGTGGATGAACCGCCCACACCTGGGGCGTCGAAGGCGATGACCTGCAAGTCGGGGTCCAGTGCTTCGATGAACGGAAATATCAGCTCGAAGTTGGCCCCGATGCCGTTGAAGATCAGCAAGGGCGCCAAGGTCGACTGACCTGGACGCACGACGGTACGGATGGACAGGCCATCGAGCTCGACCGTTTTGAACACGTAAGGTGACGGCATGCGCATGGCTCCTGGAGCTGGTAAACGCCTTGGCACCGCGCAGGTGGCCACGGCGCAGGGGTTCAACGCTGGTGCACGTAGCTGCCTGGCGCAGCTTCGGCTGCAGGATGGCTGCGGCACCCCAAGTGGCTCGGTGCCTCGATCAATGCCCCGGCTCGGTCGGCCAGCCAGCCCTGCCAGTGCAGCCACCATGAATCGACGTGCCTGACGGCGCCCTGTTGCCAGGCAAGCGGATCGTCATGCTGGCCATCCCCAGCCTGAAAGCGCGCCTTCGAGTTGCCGGGCGGATTGATGATGCTCTGGATGTGCCCGCTGTTGGACAGCACGAACTCGACCTTGCCCCCGAACAGTCGCGCCGAGCGATAGCAGGCCTGCCAAGGCGTAATATGGTCGGCATTGCCCGCCACACTGAAGAGATCGCACTTGACCTGCTTGAGGTCGATGGCGGTACCGCAGACAGTGAGGCCACCGGGACGGGTGAGCGGATTGCGCCTGTACATCTCGATCAGGTCGGCATGGAATGCGGCGGGCAGGCGCGTGGTGTCGTTGTTCCAGTACAGGATGTCGAACGCTGGCGGCTCATTGCCGAGCAGGTAATTGTTGACCCAGTAGTTCCAGATCAGGTCATTGGGACGCATCCAGGCAAACAGCCGGGCCAGGTCGCTGCCCTCGAGTACCCCCGCCTGCTGGGATTGACGCTTGGCCGCATCCAGCGCCTGGTCGTCGACGAACAATGCCAGCGCATTGTCGAGCGTGGCGTCCAGCACGCTGACCAGCAGGGTCAAGGCATTGACCTTGGTTTCATTACGCGCCGCTAGATGACCCAGCAACGCGGTGCAGGTAATCCCTCCTGAGCATGCACCGAGCATGTTCAGGGTCGCACTGCCGGTGATGCTCAGCACGGCGTCCACCGCCTCGCCAAGTGCCTGCACATAGGTAGACAAGTCCCAGTCACGCTGCGCCCTGGTCGGGTTGCGCCAACTGACCATGAAGGTTTGTTGCCGGGCGTCCAGACAGAAGCGCATCAGGCTTTTTTCCGGGCACAGATCAAAGATGTAGAACTTGTTGATCTGCGGTGGCACCACCAGCAGTGGCCGCTCATGCACCTGCTCGGTGAGGGGGCTGTACTGGATCAATTCCAGCACCTGATTACGGTACACGACCGCGCCGCTACTGCTGCCCAGGTCCTTGCCCACTTCGAAAGCATCCATGTTCACCTGGCGGGGCATGCCGCCGTTGTGGACCACGTCCCTGGCCAGGTTCGACAGACCATCGAGCATGCTTTTGCCGCCGGTCTCGAAGAAACGCTTGAGCGCGGCAGGATTGGACAGGTTATTGGTAGGCGCCAGCGCTTCGGTCATGAGCTGGATGACGAACTGCCCGCGGCTGATGTCCTCAGGGGGCAGGTCACTGCTGCTGATCCAGGCCTGCAGTTCATTACGCCATGCCAGGTAGCTTTGCAGGTAACGTCGGTAAAGCGGGTTCTGTGACCAGGTCGGGTCGTTGAAGCGGCGATCATCGCTGGCAGGGGCAAGGCTCGATTTGCCCAGCATCACGTTTTTCAGTTCGAGCCCGAAGGCAAGCGCGTGCTTGGCACTGTGCAGGGGCTGACGCACAGCCTGGCGCAGCACGGTCTGGGCCGTGCCCAACAGGTCCTTACGTCGAACGCCGACCATCGGGTTCAGGCCCGTGGCGCGTTGCGGGCTCTGCTGCTGATCTTCATTGTTGTTGTTACTCATCCGCGACGCTCCGTTGTCTGAGACGAGTACCGGCTGGCGTGGGTGCACCGACGTGTCCCCGATACCGCTACTCGGGTAATCCGTGACCGCGTCCTGCAGTGCTACGGACGATCAGGCGCCTGCAGCGCCATGCTGGTAAATGGCCACTTCTACTGGTTACCCGAGTTTCAGGCGCGAAGCAACCTGGCGCTGTCGTAAGCTCCTTATCATTGTCAGTTGGTCCGGCATGTCGGACGAGAGCGCGTGCGAGGGGAGCGGCTAAAGCATCAGCTTGACCACGGACTCCGAAGGGTCACGGGTCTTGCCGGCCTTGTGCAGCGCCTCGAGGTATTCAGCCCACAAGGCATCCTGCCGCAGGCACAGCTGCTCCAGGTATTCCCAGGTGAACAGGCCGCTGTCATGGCCATCGTCGAAGGTAAGTTTCAGGGCGTATTGACCCGCCGGCTCCAGTCCGACGAGGCCGACGTTGACCTTGCCAAACTGCAAAATGGGGTTGCCGTGCCCCTGGACTTCGGCGGAGGGGGAGTGCACGCGCAGGAATTCGGCGGGCAGGTGGTAGACCTCATCGGGCCCGTAGGTAAGGCGCAGGGTCTTGGAGGCTTTGTGCAGGTTGATGGCGGTAGGCATGCGAGCCATGGGCGTGATCTCTGTTTGAGTTACACACCGCACGCTACCCGCTGCAAGAAGCGCTCGCCAGCTTCTTGAGCAAAAAAACTGTGTCGCCAGGCTGCAAGCGCCGCACGGGCTCGCTTGCAGCCTGGCGCAGGCCCGTTACAGGATGTAGCGGGACAGGTCTTCGTTCTGGGCCAACTCGCCCAGGTGGCTGTTCACGTAAGCTGCGTCGATCTGGATCGGCGCTTCGTCATGGGCACTGGCCAGGTCGCCAGCGCTGAACGACACCTCTTCGAGCAGGCGTTCGAGCAACGTGTGCAGGCGACGGGCACCGATGTTCTCGGTTTTCTCGTTGACCTGGTAGGCGATCTCGGCCAAACGCTTGATGCCATCCTCGACGAACTCGATGTTAAGCCCTTCGGTCTTGAGCAGTGCCTGGTACTGTTCGGTCAGCGAGGCATGCGGCTCGCGCAGGATGCGCTGGAAATCTTCCGGCGTCAGGGCCTTGAGCTCCACGCGGATCGGCAGGCGACCTTGCAGTTCAGGCACCAGGTCGCTCGGCTTGCTCAAGTGGAACGCGCCGGAGGCGATGAACAGGATGTGGTCGGTCTTGACCATGCCCAGCTTGGTATTGACCGTGCAGCCTTCGATCAGCGGCAGCAGATCGCGCTGTACACCCTCACGGGAGACATCGGCACCGCCGACATTGCCGCGTTTGGCGACCTTGTCGATCTCGTCGATGAACACGATGCCGTGCTGCTCGACCGCTTCCAGCGCCTTGGCCTTGAGCTCTTCTTCATTGACCAGGCGACCAGCCTCCTCGTCGCGCACCATTTTCAGTGCTTCGCGAACCTTCAGCTTGCGCGACTTGCGCTTGCCCTTGCCCATGTTGGCGAACAGGCTCTGCAACTGATTGGTCATTTCTTCCATGCCAGGAGGCGCGGCGATTTCGACGCCCACGGCATCGGCCACCTCAATTTCGATTTCCTTATCGTCCAGCTGGCCTTCGCGCAGGCGCTTGCGGAACAGCTGGCGGGTGTTGGAATCGGAACTGGTCTGGGCGGCTTCCTCGCTGAAGCTGCTGACCCGTGCCGGTGGCAGCAGGGCATCGAGGATGCGCTCTTCGGCGGCATCTTCGGCGCGGTGGCGCACGCGGATGATTTCCTGCTCACGCAGCATCTTCAAGGCCGCGTCGGCCAGGTCGCGGATGATGGATTCCACATCGCGGCCCACATAGCCCACTTCAGTGAACTTGGTGGCTTCGACCTTGAGGAACGGGGCATTGGCCAGCTTGGCCAGGCGCCGGGCGATCTCGGTCTTGCCCACGCCGGTGGGGCCGATCATCAGGATGTTCTTGGGCGTCACTTCGGCGCGCAGCTCGGCGGGGAGCTGCATGCGCCGCCAGCGGTTGCGCAAGGCGATGGCCACGGCGCGCTTGGCGTCGTCTTGGCCAATGATGTGGCGGTTGAGTTCGTGGACGATCTCGCGGGGGGTCATGGACATGATCAATAGGGTCCTGATACGAATGATTCAGCGTGGAAAAGCCCCGTCACCGGGACGGGGCGCCAGAGCAGCTGATCACTCGGCCAGATCCTGCTCCTCGATGGTCAGGTTGTGGTTGGTGAACACGCAGATGTCACCGGCGATGTTCAGCGCGGTCTCGGCGATTTCACGGGCCGAGAGGTCGGTCTTGTTCAGCAGTGCACGGGCTGCGGCCTGGGCGTAGGCGCCGCCGGAACCCATGGCGATCAGGCCGTCTTCAGGCTCGACCACGTCACCGTTGCCGGTGATGATCAGCGACGCATCCTTGTTGGCCACGGCCAGCATGGCTTCGAGGCGGCTGAGGGAACGGTCGGTACGCCATTCCTTGGCCAGTTCCACGGCCGCGCGAATCAGGTGGCCCTGGTGTTTCTCCAGTTGGCCTTCGAAGCGTTCGAACAGGGTGAAGGCATCGGCAGTGGCGCCGGCAAAGCCCGCGATGACCTGACCGTGGTACAGGCGACGCACTTTCTTGGCGTTGCCTTTCATCACGGTGTTGCCGAGGGATACCTGGCCGTCGCCGCCCATGACGACTTTGCCATTGCGGCGGACTGAAACGATGGTGGTCAAGGGAGAGTCTCCACGCAGCGGGGCGAAAATGCCTGTTGCAAACTCATATGGGGGTGCAAGGCGGGATTTCAACCGTGGGGGATGAACGGTTCGAGGGGGGCGGGGCTCGGGATCAGTGGCAGGGGGTGCCCAGGTTCTGGGGAAGCACCCCGAGGGGGAACGCAGCAGCCCAGGGATTTTGGCTCGCAGCGCGTATCGTTGGGGCCGCTGTGCGGCCCATCGCGGCACAAGACCGCTCCTACACCGGAATCAGTAAGCCTCACAAATACGCTGCAAGGCGATTGCTCCCCTCAGGTGCACCACCCTCCCTGTAGGAGCGGCCTCGTGCCGCGATGGGCCGCACAGCGGCCCCAACGATACGCGCTGCGAAGCTGAAACCCTAAACCGCCGCGCAACCCTTTGACCGGCCCACCAGGCTCAAGCCTCGTGACAGATACGCCCATCGACCAACGTATAGCGCACGGCACCCGGCAGGCAGTGCCCGATGAACGGGCAGTTGTCGCCACGGGAGTACCAATGCTCACCGGCCACGGTCGAGGCCTGTGGATCGAACACCACCAAGTCAGCCGCAGCGCCAACCTTCAGCTGGCCAGCCGGCAGCCGCATGGCATCAGCGGGACCACAGGTCAGGCGCGCCAGCAAGGTCGGCAGGTCGAGCAAGCCATCCTGCACCAACGTCATGGCCAACGGCAGCAACACGTCCACGCTGCTGATACCCGGCTCTGTGGCGCCGAAGGGGGCCAGCTTGGCATCGCGTTCATGAGGCTGGTGATGGCTGGAGATCGCCTGGATCACGCCGGTTTTCACCGCCTCGCGCAGGCCATCGCGATCGGCAGCGCTACGCAGTGGCGGTTGCACGTGGTACAGGCTGGAAAATTCACGCAGCGATTCGTCGGTCAGGATCAACTGGTACAACGCGACATCGGCAGTGACCGGCAAACCAAGGCTTTGCGCCTGGGCAATCAGCCGCGCGCCACGGGCGCTGGTGATCTGGGTGAAGTGGGCGCGGACGCCGGTCTGCTCCACTAGCAGCAGGTTGCGCGCCAACGCCACGGTTTCAGCAGTTTCGGGAATGCCGGGCAAACCCAGGAAGCTGGCCATGGCACCTTCATGGGCAAGGCCGCCTTGGGCCAGGTCGCGGTCCTGGGAGTGGAACACCACCGTCAGGTCGAACGTGGCGGCGTATTCCAGCGCACGGGCCAAGGTGCGGTTGTTGGGGATTTCCTTCAGGCCATTGCCGAACGCGACGCAGCCGGTGTCACGCAGGCCCACCAGTTCGGCCAACTGTTCCCCCTCCAGGCCCTTGGTCAGCGCGCCGATCGGGTAAACCTTGCTGTTGCCCGCCTCGCGGGCGCGGTCCAGGATCAACTCGGCCACCGCCGAGGTGTCCAGGGCCGGGCGGGTCTGCGGCGGGCAGCACAGGCTGGTCACGCCACCGGCCACGGCCGCGCAGGTCTCGCTGGCGATGGTGCCTTTGCGGCTATAGCCGGGCTCGCGCAGCGACACGCCCAGGTCCACCAGGCCAGGGGCGACGACCAGGCCATCGGCCTGAAGGGTGCGGTTGGCGGTAAAGCCAACGGGCGCGGCGCCCATGGCGGCAATGCGGCCGCCCTCCAGGTGCAGGTCGGTGACCTGGTCAAGGCCGCTTTGAGGGTCGATGACCCGGGCGCCAAGAATGCTGATGCTCACTGGGCGATCTCCTGGTCGAGTTGACGTTGTACGTTTTGCCCGCTCATGGCCATGGACAGCACGGCCATGCGCACGGCGATCCCGTAGGTGACCTGGTTCAGGATCACCGAATGCTTGCCATCGGCCACGGCAGATTCGATTTCCACTCCACGGTTGATCGGACCGGGGTGCATGACGATGGCGTCCGGCTTGGCCCCTGCCAGGCGGGCAGTGGTCAGGCCGAACAGGCGGTAGAACTCGCCTTCGCTGGGCAGCAGGCCACCGGCCATGCGCTCACGCTGCAGGCGCAGCATGATCACCACGTCGACGTCCTTGAGGCCTTCGGCCAGGTCGGTGTACACCTTCACGCCATACTGCTCGATGCCGATCGGGATCAGGGTTTTCGGGCCGATCACGCGAATGTCCGGGCAGCCCAGCGCCTTGAGCGCGAGCATGTCCGAACGCGCCACGCGCGAATGAAGGATATCGCCGACGATGGCAACCGAGAGGTTCTCGAAGCCGCCCTTGTGCCGGCGAATGGTGAGCATGTCGAGCATGCCCTGGGTCGGGTGCGCATGGCGGCCGTCACCGCCGTTGATCACGGCCACCTCCGGGCACACGTGCTCGGCAATGAAGTGCGCCGCGCCTGAATCCGAGTGGCGCACCACGAACATATCGGCGGCCATGGCTTCAAGGTTGCGCAGGGTATCGAACAGCGTCTCGCCTTTGCTGGTCGAGGAGGTCGACACATTCAGGCTGATCACGTCGGCGGACAGGCGCTGGGCGGCCAGCTCGAACGTGGTCCGGGTGCGGGTGGAGTTCTCGAAGAAGACGTTGCACACCGTCTTGCCACGCAGCAGCGGCACTTTCTTCACGGCGCGGGCGCCGACTTCCAGGAAGGAATCGGCAGTGTCGAGGATTTCGGTCAGCAGTTCGCGGGGCAAACCGTCAAGCGAAAGGAAATGGCGCAGCTGGCCCTGATCATTGAGCTGCAGCGGGCGCTTGGCGTCGATTGGCGTCATCGCGGGGGACTCTTAAAGGGCGGTAGCGGGGGCGAGGTCCTGGCGCTCGAGGGCGAGCGGTGCGGGTCCGGTCAATTTTACCCGTTCATGGGCCGCCAGTGACAAGGTGGCGCCGAGCACATTCGGGCGGATGGGCAGCTCGCCTGCATCCAGGTCCAGCAGGCAGACCAGGGTGACGCTGGCCGGACGGCCGTAGTCGAACAGTTCGTTGAGGGCGGCGCGAATGGTGCGACCGCTCATCAGCACGTCGTCCACCAGCACCAGGTGCTGGCCTTCGATCTCAAATGGCAGCTCCGAGGGGCGCACCTGCGGGTGCAGGCCATTCTGGCTGAAGTCGTCTCGATAGAACGACACGTCAAGCGTACCCATGGCACTGGTGTCGTCCATGGCCTGTTGCAATGCCTGGGCCACCCACACGCCTCCGGTGCGAATGCCGATGTAGCGTGGCTCGACGATGGCACGGCGGGCCAGATGGGCGCGAAGGTCGACAGCCATCTGCCGGATCAGCGCGGCAGGATCAGGTAGGCTCATTGCAGGTTCCTCGGAAGGGTGCGCCGGATGCATCCGGTCGCGAAGATGATCAGGTATTGGCCTCCAGCCAGCCTTGCAGCAGCAGGGCGGCGGCGATGGCGTCGACCGGGTTGTCCCGGTACGTGCCGCGCTGGCCGCCACGGGCCATGCGCTCGCCCTTGGCCTCGAACGTGGTCAGGCGTTCGTCATGGGTATGCACCGGCAGGTTGAAGCGCCCATTGAGGCGGCGGGCGAATTTTTCGGCCCGGGCGCTCATTTCGCTGGGGGTGCCGTCCATGTTCAGCGGCAGGCCGACGACGATGGCGTCAGGCTTCCATTCAGCGATCAGGCGCTCGACCTGGGCCCAGTCCGGCACGCCATTCTGGGCGCGCAACGTACAGAGTTCACGGGCCTGGCCGGTGACCGCCTGGCCGACGGCCACGCCGATCTGCTTGGTGCCATAGTCGAAACCCAGCAGCAGCCGGGGTGCGGTAAGCGCGTCGGCCATCAGGCGTGGCCCGCCTGGCTGGTCAGCAGATGCAGGTTGATGCCAAGGCTCGCGGCCGCCGCTTCCAGGCGCAGCTCGCTGGTCATGGCAAACAGGATATCCGGGTCGAACGCACAGTTGAGCCAGGCGTTATCGGCCAGTTCGGCCTCGAGCTGGCCCGCTTCCCAGCCGGCATAACCCAAGGTGATCAGGCTCTTTTCCGGGCCCACGCCCTCGGCGATGGCGAACAGCACGTCCTGGGACGTGGAAAGCGAGAGGCCCTGCAGTTCCACCGTGGCCTGGTAGCTGCACTCGCTGGTATGCAGCACGAAGCCGCGGTCGGTCTGCACCGGGCCGCCTTGGTAGATAGGCACCTGCAGCGTGCTGGCCGGCGGGGTTTCGTCCGGGCGCAGTTGCTCGAGGATGTCGGCCAGGTTCAGTTCCTGCGGCTTGTTCACCACAAGCCCCATCGCGCCATGAGCATTGTGCTCGACGATGTACGTGAGGGTCTGGGCGAAGTTCGGGTCGGCCATGTGCGGCATGGCGATCAGGAACTGGTGCTTGAGGTAGCTCGGCGTGAGGTTCTTCATGGGGGATAGTGTGGCGCCACCCGGCCACCGCTGCAAGCGTGCCGGCTCAGTTGCTGGACAACCGATCACCCCTGGCGAAGCGCCAGGTACGGATGATTTCCAGCCGGTCGTACTCGGCCAGATCACCGGTGAACGGCGCGAACGGTGCGGCCAGGCGCACGATGCGCTGGGCAGCCTGGTCCAGCACGGGCTGGCCGGACGATTCAAGCACCAGCACTTCGTAGAGTGACCCGTCGCGGTTGATCGAGACCATCATGCGCAGGTTGCCGTAGATCTGCTGCCGGCGTGCCTCGTCCGGATAATTCAGGTTACCCACGCGTTCGACTTTCTTGCGCCATTCCTCTTTGTACCAGGCGCCCTTGTCGCGCATGGTCGAGGCCGCATTCAGGCGATGGATACGCGGGCGCTTGGCATATTGCTGCTGCTCATTGGCAAGCTCTGCCTCAAGGCTGGCGATCTGGCTGGACAGCTGCGAGCTGTCGAACTCGCGCACGGGCGTGCTCGGCTTAGGCTGGGGCTTGCTTTCCCGGGGCTTGGACTCGACCTTCTGCGCCTTCGGAGCCTTGGTCGCGACCGCCGACTTCTGCGGGGGCGGCGGTACCTCGGGCCTGGCGGCAGGTGGCGGGGTGATCTTGTTGATCTTGGTGTCCTGGAAAGGCGCAAGCTCGGTGGTCTTGGGCACGGCCTTCTTGTCCAGGGTGCCGCTGCCTTGCTGGTTGTCTTGCGCCTGGAAGTCGGCCTTTTCCGGCGGCTTTTCGCTTTTGAACGTGGCCAGGGTGATGTCCATGGTGCGGCTGATCTGCGCCGGCTTGACCACGGTAAAGCCCACCCCGAGGATCAACGCCAGGTGCACCAGCGCCGCCAGAAACAGCGTGAAGCCCAGCCTGTCCACCGGGCGAACGCGGGGCGGCAACAGGTCGGCGGGGATGTCAGCGGGCAGCGTCATCAGGTATCCAGGGGCATCGTCGAGCTACAAACGGCACGCAACAGGCAGCAGAGGCACGGGGCGGGCGTACCGGTCTTGCAGCCTGTCGTTTGCGGGTGAGCATGATACCCCACGCCAGTCCGTTACCGAATGTCCGTGGTCAACGCGTCTTGAGCTGGCGATCAATGGCATCCATCAGCTGGCCGCCGATGTCGGTGCCGTAGGCGGCGTCGATTTCGCGGATGCAGGTGGGGCTGGTCACGTTGATTTCGGTGAGGTAGTCGCCAATCACGTCCAGACCGACGAACAGCAGGCCTTTCTGGCGCAATGTCGGGCCTACCTGCGCCGCGATCCAGCGGTCGCGCTCGCTCAGGGGGCGTGCTTCGCCACGACCGCCGGCTGCCAGGTTGCCACGGGTTTCGCCGCTGGCCGGAATACGGGCCAGGCAGTAGTCGATCGGCTCGCCGTCGATCATCAGGATACGCTTGTCGCCGTCCTTGATCGCCGGCAGGTAGGCCTGGGCCATGATCTGCTGAGTACCCAGCAGGGTCAGGGTTTCGAGGATCACCGACAGGTTCGGGTCGCCCGCCCGGTGACGGAAGATCGACGTGCCGCCCATGCCATCCAGGGGCTTGAGGATCACATCGCCATGCTCGGCGGCAAACGCGCGGATGATGTCCGGGCGACGGCTGACCAGGGTGGGTGGCGTACATTGCGGGAACAGCGTGGCGAACAGCTTTTCGTTGCAGTCACGCAGGCTCTGAGGGCGGTTGACCACCAGCACGCCTTCGCTTTCGGCTTGTTCGAGCAGGTAGGTGCTGTAGACGAATTCCAGGTCGAAGGGTGGGTCCTTGCGCATCAGGATCACGTCCAGTTCGGCCAGGGCGCTGTCCTGCTCCTCGCCCAGCTCGTACCAGCGGGCCGGGTCTGCGTGCACCGTCAACGGGCGCATGCGCGCACGTGCCTTGCCTTGACCTTGATACAGGTCGCGCTGCTCCATGTAGAACAGGCTCCAGCCGCGTGCCTGGGCAGCCAGCAACATGGCCAGCGAACTGTCCTTCTTGTAGGAGATGGACGCGATAGGGTCCATGACAATGCCGAGGCGAACGCTCATGGGGTGGTTCCTCTTGGCGGCGTGGCCGCGATGGATCGAAAGAAAAGTGGCTCAGGGTGGCGCCGCCAACGCCGCCGGTCAAGGGGCGCGGCAGATGGAATGGCTACCCGGACTGTGCTAAAAATGCAGCTTCAAGCCTTCGGCTACACGCCTCAAGCGAAAAGCGGCCACGGGCCCATTGGGCTTTCCTGTAGCGTGGCGCTTGCAACGTGCAGCTCAATTCCCCGGGTAGGCGTTTATGGAACAACCCCTGAAAGTGATGGTGATCGACGATTCACGCACCATTCGCCGCACGGCGCAGATGCTGCTCGGTGAGGTGGGCTGCGAGGTCATCACTGCCAGCGATGGCTTCGATGCCCTGGCCAAGATTGTCGATCACAACCCGGCCGTGATCTTCGTCGATGTCTTGATGCCGCGTCTGGACGGCTATCAGACGTGCGCGGTGATCAAGCAGAACAGCACCTTCAAGGACGTCCCGGTGATTCTGTTGTCGTCGCGCGACGGTCTGTTCGACAAGGCCCGTGGGCGTGTGGTCGGTTCTGATCAGTTTCTGACCAAACCGTTTACCAAGGAAGAACTGATCGAGGCGATACAGGCCCATGTACCTGGGTTTGCCACCGCTCAACAAACAGCACCCTGACCGCGCCCTGCCATGGCACGGTCTTTCGAATCCTGATGGGGAACCCGTATGGCCCGCGTTCTGATTGTCGACGACTCGCCGACAGAGATGTATCGATTGACCCAATGGCTGGAAAACCACGGGCACGAGGTACTCAAGGCCAACAACGGCGCCGATGGCGTGGCCCTTGCCCGGCAGGAGAAGCCCGATGCAGTGCTCATGGATATCGTGATGCCAGGCATGAACGGCTTCCAGGCCACTCGCCAGCTCAGCAAGGACCCGGAGACCAAGGGCATTCCGGTCATCGTGGTGACCACCAAGGATCAGGAAACCGACCGCATCTGGGCGACGCGCCAGGGCGCACGTGACTTCCTGACCAAACCTGTGGAAGAAGACGCACTGGTGCACAAGCTCCAAGAGGTGCTGGGGGCTTGACCACACGCCCGCAAGGAGCGTCGCTGACCGCCTTCGAACTGTTGCTGGATATCGATCGGCGCTGCCGCCTGCTGGTAGCCGACCAACCGGCTTCGGGTGACAGGTTGCGGCAGTGGAGCGGCATCGGTTTTCGTGTAGCCGGGCAATGGTTCGTCGCCCCCATGGGCGAGGTGGCCGAAGTGCTGCGTGAGCCCCGCAGTAGTCGAGTACCTGGGGTGCAACCCTGGGTATGCGGGGTGGCCAATCTGCGTGGCCGGTTGCTGCCCGTGATGGACCTGGGCCGTTTCCTCGGCCTGGGCAGTGCTGTGCCCGGCAAGCAACGGCGCGTCCTGGTGCTTGATCACGAGGCGCTTTTCGTTGGCCTGCTGGTGGACGAAGTGGTAGGCCTGCAGCACTTTGCAATCGACAGCCTGCAACCCGCGCTGCCGGTGACCGATGCTGCCGGGCCCTTCGTTCAGGGGCGCTTTGAACGCGACCACGACTACTGGGCGATTTTCAGCCCCTTTGCCCTGGCCCAGGCACCGGGCTTTCTCGATGTGGCGTTATAGGACCTTGCAAACGTGAACCAGCCTGCTCCCCCCGTCACCGCCACTACCGTGAGCCCCCGCACCCGCAGCATTGCGCAGATCACCGTGCTGTTCCTGATCCTGATCCTCTCGATCATTCTGCTGTTCGCCAATTTCGCCTACCTCAACACCCAGTCCAACTACGACAAGCAATACATCGGCCATGCCGGCGAGCTGCGCGTGTTGTCCCAGCGCATCGCCAAGAACGCCACTGAAGCGGCTGCCGGCAAGGGCGTAGCCTTCAGGCTGCTGTCCGATGCACGCAACGACTTCGAGCGTCGCTGGGGCTACCTGCGCGAAGGCGACAAGGCCACCGGGCTGCCCGCGGCGCCAGCCTCGGTACGCGAAGAGATGGAAGCGGTGCGCGATGACTGGGAGAGCCTGCGCAAGAGCACCGACACCATCCTGGCCAGCGAACAGACCGTGCTGTCCTTGCACCAGGTGGCGGCCACCCTGGCCGAAACCGTCCCGCAGTTGCAGGTCGAATACGAAAAGGTGGTCGAAATCCTGCTGCAAAGTGGCGCCCCGGCCAGCCAGGTTGCCGTGGCACAGCGCCAGCTGCTGCTGGCCGAACGCATCCTGGGGTCGGTCAACACCGTACTGGCCGGCGATGCGGCGGCGGCGCAGGCCGCCGATGCCTTCGGCCGCGATGCTGGCCGTTTCGGCCAGGTGCTCGAGGGCATGCTCAAGGGCGACGCAGCCATTGGCGTGACCCGTGTCGAAGACGCCGATGCCAGGGCGCGGCTGGCGGAAATCGCCGAGCTGTTCCAGTTCGTGGCCGGCTCGGTCGATGAAATTCTCGAGACCTCGCCGGAGCTGTTCCGGGTGCGTGAGGCGGCCGGCAGCATTTTCAGCCTGTCGCAGACCTTGCTCGAGGAAGCCTCGCACCTGGCCAACGGCTTCGAGAACCTGGCCAGCGGGCGCACGCTCGATACCGTTGGGGGGTATGCACTGGGCTTGTTGGCACTGGCCTCGATCATCCTCATCGGCCTGGTGATGGTGCGCACCACCAACCGTCAGTTGCGTGAGACCGCCGAAAAGAACGAACGCAACCAGCAGGCGATCATGCGCCTGCTCGATGAAATCGAAGAGTTGGCAGATGGCGACCTGACGGTGACCGTCTCGGTGACCGAAGACTTCACCGGTGCCATCGCCGACTCCATCAACTACTCCGTCGACCAATTGCGCGACCTGGTCGCCACCATCAACCACAGCGCGGTGCAGGTCGCCTCGGCGGTACAGGACACGCAGAACACGGCCCGCCAGTTGGCCAAGGCATCCGAGCAGCAGGCCGAACAGATCAGCGAAGCCTCCGAGGCAGTCGGGGACATGGTCGAGTCGATCGACCGTGTTTCGGCCCATGCCTACGAATCGGCCAAGGTCGCCGAGCGGTCCGTGGCCATTGCCAACAAGGGCAATGAGGTGGTGCACAACACCATCGACGGCATGAACAACATTCGCGAGCAGATCCAGGACACCGCCAAGCGCATCAAGCGCCTGGGCGAATCGTCCCAGGAAATCGGCGATATCGTCAGCCTGATCGACGACATCGCCGACCAGACCAACATCCTGGCCTTGAACGCCGCTATCCAGGCCTCCCTGGCGGGTGAGGCAGGGCGCGGGTTCGCCGTGGTCGCGGACGAGGTCCAGCGCCTGGCCGAGCGCTCGTCCTCCGCTACACGGCAGATCGAAGCCCTTGTGCGGACCATTCAGGCCGACACCAACGAAGCGGTCATCTCCATGGAACAGACCACGGCCGAAGTCGTGCGAGGCGCCAGGCTGGCCCAGGACGCCGGCGTGGCGCTGGCCGAGATCGAAGGGGTTTCGCAGAACCTTGCCGACCTTATCCACAGCATTTCCGATGCGGCCCAGCTGCAAACCTCCTCGGCGGGGCAGATCTCACACACCATGGCCGTCATCCAGCAGATCACCGCCCAGACGTCCGCAGGTTCCGGCGCCACCGCCGACAGTATTCGTCACCTGGCGCGCATGGCCAGCGAGATGCGTCGCTCGGTTTCCGGATTCACCCTGCCGGCACCTGCCGAGCCCCATTGAGAAATGCCCATGTCCACGCCCATGCCCGGCTCCATTGCTGGCCCTGCCCGCCACGATACCGTGGGCTTGGCCTGGACCAAGGCTGCCCTGCTCGATTGCCTGGGGCAGGGGCGCCAGGCGCTGGAACGCTTTGCCGGCGAGCCTGAAGACCTGTCGCTACTCACCTTCGTGGCGGACAACCTGCACCAGGTGCACGGTTGCCTGGTGATGCTGGAATTGCCTGGGGCCACGCGCCTTGCCCAGGAGCTGGAAATGCTTGTGACCGACCTGGCCAGCGGAAAGGTCACCCCGCGAGGCGACTGCCTGGGCGCGCTGTTCAGGGGCCTGGAGCTGTTGCCTTCGTACCTTGAACGTCTGCGCGGCGCTCGCCATGACCTGCCACTGGTGATGTTGCCGCTACTCAACCAGCTGCGTGCTTGCCGAGGCGCGGAACCGGTGGTTCATGGCCGCCTGCTCGGCAGTGCAGGCCAGCGTCTGGCAGGTGCCGAGGACCTGGCCAACCTTGACGTGTCGCTGGGCAACTGGCGCGAGCAGTTGCAGGCCGGGGAGGGCCGCGACGCGCTAAGGTCGGTGGTGGCGGCATTGTGTGACGACCTCATGCGCATCAAGGACCGCCTGGACCAGTTCGTGCGCAGCGACCGGCAGCACAATGAACAACTGGAGGTGTTGCTCGCTCCCCTGCGCCACGTGGCCGATACTCTGGCTGTGCTGGGTTTCCAGCAGCCGCGTCGGGTCATCATCGATCAAGTGATGATGCTGCAAGGGCTGGCCCAGGGCGATCGGGCCGTGGATGACGCGGTGTTGATGGATGTGGCGGGGGCATTGCTGTATGTGGAGGCCACGCTCAACGGCATGGTCGGGCCGCTCGAAGAAGGGGGAGAGGCAGGCCTGCCGGGCGCCGATGTCGCCGAGATTCGCCTGGTCGTGCTGCGAGAGTCGCTGAACGTGTTGCAGCAAGCCAAGGATCTGTTGGGCGATTGCCTGGAGTCGGGTTGGCCCCGTCAACACCTGCAGGCCTTGCCAGGTTTGCTCCAGCAGGTGCGCGGCGCCCTTGCCATACTGATGCTGCCGGCAGCTGCCGAGGTGTTCGCGCGCTGCACGGCGTTTGTCCAGGGCTGGGTACAACAGGCGCAGGCCGACCCCTCCTCCGAGGAGCTGACGCTGCTGGCCGAAGCCTTGAGCGCTGGCGAATGCTACCTGCAATGGCGCGTGGCCGACCCGCTGGCCGACGCCCAGCGCTTCATCGTCATGGCCCGCGAGCGCCTGGGGGCGTTGGGCGTCCACTGTTCCACCGCACAAGAGCATGCCGATCTGGAGGACGGGGACGGCCTTCAGGACGAGTTGCGTGGCGTATTCATCGAAGAAGCCCAAACACTGCTTCAGGACATTGAGCGGCACTGGCTGAACTGGCGTGCCGACCACCAGCAGCAGGACGCGCTGATCGACGTGCACCGGGCGTTGCATACGCTCAAGGGCGCAGCCCGCCTGATGCATGCCCAGGCGTTGGCAGAGCTGGCTTGGGCCGCCGAGCACCTGCTCAACCGCGTGCTTGCCGGCCGCAACGTGCTTGGCGCAGACGGGCAGATAGCGCTTGAGCAAGCGTTCGCGCAACTGCCCGAGGTGCTCGCCGACTTCGCCGCAGGGCACCTGCCGCACGTGAGCGCAGTACAGCAATTGGTGGGCCGCCTGCATGCCCTTGCCGAGCGCGATTTGCCAGCCGCGGCCAACGCGCAGGGGCTCGACCCGCAGTTGCTGGACATCTTCCGTTCCGAGGCGCAAGGCCACCTGGCCAGCCTCGATACATTCCTGGCACATGCCCAGCACGGCGTCCCTGTGGACGACGCCCTGCAGCGGGCCTTGCACACCCTCAAGGGCAGTGCGGCCATGGCCGGGGTCTTGCCCATGGCCGAACTTGCCACCGTATTCGATCGGCTGGTGCGTGAGTACAAGGCGCACGACCTGCTGCTCGACGAAACAGAGCTGCGCTGGCTCACGTCCGCCGCCTCCATGTTCGGGCAGGGCCTGGCGCAGTTATCCACCACCCCGCTCGCCCCCCTGCCCGGCGCGGCCCAGTTGATCGAGCAGGTTGAGTTGGCCCTGGATGCGCGTATTGCCGCCCTGGGTGGCGATGCGCATGCCTCGACCGGCAACGCCCGCGACCCGCAACAGGTCGCCACGTTCCTGTCACAGGCCATGGACCGTCTGCTGGATGCCGAGACGTTGCTGGCCGACTGGCAGCGGCACCCGGCCCAACGGGGGGCCTTGGACACGCTGCTCGATGACATGACCGAACTTGCCCATGCCGCCCATTCAGCCGATCTGTGGCAGGTCGATGAGGTGTGCGAAGCCTTGCTGGACCTGTACGGTGCCGTGGAGGAGGGCAGTCTGCCTGCCGATGGGCAGTTCTTCACCCATGCCCAGCACGCCCACGAAGCGCTGCTGGACATGCTCGACGAGCTGGCTGCTGGCCAGGACGTCGCCCCGCGTACGGCACTGGTGACCCGTCTGCGCGACCTGCAAGGGCAAGGGCTGGCTCCGGATGCCACCGGGCGCGTGGGCCTCGACAGTGTCACACCGCTGCACCCGGACATGGACGTGCAGCTGATCGACACACCGACCCCTGACGTAGCCCTCGATCCGGCGCCAGTACAGCCGTCCCAGGCTCCGGAAAGCGCTGGGGAAGAGCTGATGGAGGTCTTTCTCGAAGAAAGCTCGGACATCGTCGAGAGCGCTGCGGCGGCCCTGGCGCGGTGGCAGGCCGACCCACGCAGCACGGTGGAGGTGGACAACCTGATGCGCGACCTGCACACCCTCAAAGGGGTGGCACGCATGGTCGAAATCGGCCCCATCGGTGACCTGGCCCATGAGCTGGAATTTTTGTACGAGTTGCTCGCGGCAGGGCGCCTGCCACCGAGCGGGGCCTTGTTCTCGCTGTTGCAGAACTGCCACGACCGCCTGGCGCACATGCTCGATGCCGTGCGCCTGGGGCAACCGCTGCACGCTGCCACGGCGCTGATCGATTACATCCGCAACTTCAGCAGCGCAGGGCTGACCGACAGCGCGGCCGGCACCAGCCCGGTCGAAACTGCCGCCAGCGAAGGGCCGGCAGTAACCCCTGAGCGCGTACCGGGGGACATGGTCAAGGTCGATGCCGAATTGCTGGACGACCTGGGCAACCTGGCCGGTGAGCATTCGATCATCCGTGGGCGTATCGAGCAGCAGGTCAACGACGCCCAGTTCACGCTCAACGAAATGGAAACCACGCTCGAGCGCATGCGTGACCAACTGCTACGCCTGGATATCGAAACCCAGGGCCGGATTTCCAGCCGCCAGCAGATCGAAGGCGATGTCTATGAAGATTTCGACCCACTGGAAATGGACCGCCACTCGCAGTTGCAGCAGTTGTCGCGGGCCCTGTTCGAGTCGGCCTCGGACCTGCTGGACCTGAAGGAGACCATGGCCCAGCGCGCCCAGGAAGCCTACGGCCTGCTCCAGCAGCAGGCGCGGGTCAACAGCCAACTGCAGGAAGGCCTGACGGCAACGTTGATGGTGCCCTTCGAACGCCTGGTGCCGCGCTTGCAGCGCGTGGTGCGGCAGGTGGCGAGCGAGCTGGGCAAGCAGGTCGAGCTGGTGGTGGGCAACGCCGAGGGGGAGCTGGATCGCAGCGTGCTGGAACGCATGGTGGCGCCCCTTGAACACATGTTGCGCAATGCCGTCGACCATGGCCTGGAAAGCCGCAAAGCCCGATTGGCTGCAGGCAAGCCCGAGCAGGGCACGATCCACCTGAACCTGCTGCACGAGGGGGCGGACATCGTCATCGAGATGACCGACGACGGCGCCGGCGTGCCGCTGCACGCTGTCCGGCTCAAGGCCATCAAGCGCGGTCTGCTGGACCCGCAGGCGCAGCTGAGCGACCACGAGATACTGCAGTTCATCCTCAGGCCGGGCTTTTCCACGGCCGAAAAGATCACGCAGATCTCAGGGCGGGGCCTGGGCATGGACGTCGTCCACGAAGAGGTCAAGCAGTTGGGCGGCTCGATGACCATCGAGTCGGCCCAGGGCAAGGGGGCGCGTTTCCAGATTCGCCTGCCGTTCACGGTGTCGATCAACCGCGCACTGATGGTGCACCTGGGCGATGAGCAGTACGCGATCCCGCTCAACACCATCGAAGGCATCGTGCGGGTACCGCCCGCTGAACTGGCGGCCTGCTACGAGCAGGAGCCGCCGCGCTACGCCTACGCAGGCCATCAGTACCAGCTGCGCTACCTGGGCGAGCTGGTGCAGGGCGCCCCGCGTCCCACGCTGCTGGGCCAGAGCGTGCCATTGCCCTTGCTGCTGGTGCATTCGCAGGAGCAGTCGTTCGCCATCCAGGTCGACAGCTTGTCGCCCAGCCGGGAGATCGTGGTCAAAAGCCTGGGCCCGCAGTTCGCGGCCGTTGCCGGCCTTTCGGGTGCAACGTTGCTGGGGGATGGGCGAGTGGTGCTGATTCTGGACCTTCTGGGGCAGTTGCGCGGCCAGCAACGGCGGCTTGCTCGTTTGCCTGGAGGCATGCCACGTGGGTTGCTGCCGGCAGCAACCCCGGATCGCACCTTGCTGGTGATGGTGGTGGATGACTCGGTCACGGTGCGCAAGGTCACCAGCCGGCTGTTGGAGCGCCATGGCATGAGCGTGATCACCGCCAAGGACGGAGTGGATGCCATGGCAGTGCTGGAAGGGCACCGGCCCGATGTGTTGCTGCTGGATATCGAAATGCCGCGCATGGACGGCTTCGAAGTGGCGACCCGCATTCGCCAGGACGCCCGCCTCAAGGACCTGCCCATTATCATGATCACCTCGCGTACGGGGCAGAAGCACCGCGACCGAGCCATGGCCATCGGGGTCAACGAATACCTCGGCAAGCCTTATCAGGAGTCGGTATTGCTGCACAGCATCCTCCAGTGGAGCCAGTCCCATGCTTGAACTGATAGCCGGGCAGCGCAGCAGCCTCACCGGGCTGTTGCTGCCCTTGGGCGACCGTACGTTGGTGCTGCCCAATGTGGCCGTGGCCGAACTCAGTGGGCTGCGCAATGTGGCGTGCCAGCGCGGTGACCTGCCCTGGCACCTGGGCTGGGTCGACTGGCGCCAGCAGCGCTTGCCCCTGATCGGTTTCGAAGCGGCCTGCGACAGCCATACGCCCTGTGGCGAACGGGCCCGCGTGGTAGTGCTCAACGCATTGGGCGACACGGGCTTGCGTTACCTGGCCTTGCTGCTGCAAGGCATACCGCGCTCGTGCAAGCTCGACAGCCAGCTCAACTACGTCGACGTGGCATTGGCACCCCTTGAGTTGGCCGCTGTCCAGGTAGGGGAGCAGGTGGCGCGCGTACCTGACCTGGTGGGGCTCGAGCGCCTGGTCAGGGACGCGCAACGCAGCGGCAGGCTGCAAGCGTCGGGTTAGAGCGTACGGTCGCCGTGCGTCGATTGTCGTGGCTGAAACTAGATGGGTTTCGAAAGGTCTTTAAGGGCATGTATTACGGTGAACGCTTCAATGCCTGGACCCACTTGGTGGGTGCGTTGCTGGCAGGCCTCGGTGCCCTCTGGCTGATCATCGGGGCCGCCTTGCAGGGGGACCCCTGGAAGATCGTCAGTTTCTCCATCTACGGCGGCACGCTGTTGCTGCTGTACAGCATTTCGACGCTGTATCACAGCACGCGCGGGCGGGCGAAGGTGATCATGCGCAAGCTCGATCACCTCTCTATTTACCTACTGATTGCCGGCAGCTACACGCCCTTCTGCCTGATCAGCCTGCGCGGGCCTTGGGGCTGGAGCCTGTTCGGCATCGTCTGGGGGCTGGCAGTACTGGGCATGCTGCAGGAAATCAAGCCGCGCTCCGAAGCACGGGTCTTGTCCATCGTGATCTATGCCGTGATGGGCTGGATCGTGCTGGTCGCGGTCAACCCGCTGCTGCAGGCGCTGGGTACCACCGGTTTTGCCTGGCTGGGCGCAGGGGGCGTGTTCTACACCGTGGGCATCATCTTTTTCGCATTCGACCGGCGTTTTCGTCACTGGCATGGCATCTGGCACTTGTTCGTGATTGCCGGCAGCCTGATGCATTTCGTGGCGGTGTCGCACTACGTGCGCTGATCACCCCAGCCTGCGAGCACCGCCCGTGCGCCTGGGAAGGCTTAGAAATCACCCCAGAGCTGTTGTGCCACTGCAAGGGCCACCACGGGGGCGGTCTCGGTGCGCAATACCCGCGGGCCCAGGCGCGCCGCATGAAAGCCCGCTGCCTTGGCCTGCTCGACCTCGGGTTCGCTCAAGCCGCCTTCTGGGCCAATCAGGAACGCCAGGCTTGCCGGTTTGGCATGGCTGACCAGCGGTTCGGCTACCGGATGCAACACCAGCTTGAGCTGCGCCTGGGTGGCGGCCAGCCACTCAGCCAGGGTGATGGGCGGGTGGATGATCGGCAGGCTGGAGCGGCCACACTGTTCGCAGGCGCTGATCGCCACTTGCCGCCAGTGGGCCAGGCGCTTGTCGGCGCGCTCGTCCTTCAGGCGCACCTCGCACCGCTCGCTGACGATCGGGGTGATCTCATTGGCGCCCAGCTCGGTGGCTTTCTGGATGGCCCAGTCCATACGCTCGCCCCGCGACAGCCCTTGGCCCAGGTGCACCTGCAGCGGTGAGTCGGCTTGGCCAGCGAATGCCTGGTCCAGGCTCACGCGCACAGCTTTCTTGCCCACCTCCAGCAACTGCCCACGGTATTCCTGGCCGCTGCCGTCGAACAGCTGCACGGGGTCACCCGCCGCCATGCGCAATACGCGGCCGATGTAGTGGGCCTGTGCCTCGGGCAGGTCGTGTTCGCCAAGGCTCAGGGGGGCGTCGATGAAGAAGCGGGACAGTCTCATGGGTAAGCTCTGAAAAGGTAAGGACGACCGGAAGGCCCACGCCGGCATTACGCATGCAGCGCAGGTTCCGGAGCGGTCGCAGGCATGGCCTTTGACTCGCTATCAGCCCGGATCGCGAAAATCCGGGTGGAAGGTGCTGGGCACCGTCACGCGGGTGCTGTCGCGGGTGGCGATGTCGATGCCTTCGCTGGCCACTTCGGCCAGGAAGTCGATCTGTTCGGGCGTGATGATATACGGTGGCAGGAAATACACCACACTGCCCAGCGGGCGCAGCAGCGCGCCACGGGTCAGGGCATGCTCGAACACTTTAAGGCCGCGTCGCGCCTGCCAGGGGTAGGGCACCTTGCCGGCCTTGTCCTGGACCATTTCGATGGCCAGGACCATGCCGGTCTGGCGAATCTCGGCCACGTGGGCATGGTCGGCCAGATGCGCAGTGGCGCTGGCCATGCGCGTAGCCAGCGCCTTGTTGGCCTCGATCACATTGTCCTGCTCGAAGATGTCGAGGGTGGCCAAGGCGGCCGCGCACGCCAGCGGGTTGCCGGTGTAGCTGTGCGAATGCAAGAACGCGCGCAACGTGCGGTAGTCGTCATAGAACGCCTGGTACACCTTGTCGGTGGTCAGGCAGGCAGCCAGGGGCAGATACCCCCCGGTCAGGGCCTTGGACAGGCACAGGAAGTCCGGGCGAATACCTGCCTGCTCGCAGGCGAACATGGTGCCCGTGCGACCGAAGCCAACCGCGATCTCGTCATGGATCAGGTGCACGTCGTAGCGATCGCAGGCTTCGCGCAAGAGCTTGAGATAGACCGGATGGTACATGCGCATGCCGCCGGCGCCCTGGATCAACGGCTCGATGATGACCGCGCTGATCGAGGCATGATGCTCGGCCAAGGTCTGCTCCATGACCTGGAACAGGGTGCGTGAATGCGCCTCCCAGCTGACGCCCTCCGGGCGCAGGTAGCAATCGGGGCTCGGGACTTTCAAGGTGTCGAGCAGCAACGCCTTGTAGGTTTCGGTGAACAACGGGACGTCACCGACGGACATGGCGGCGATGGTTTCACCGTGATAGCTGTTGGTCAGGGTGACGAACCGCTTCTTGTCCGGCTTGCCGACGTTCTGCCAGTAGTGAAAGCTCATCTTCAGCGCCACTTCGATGCAGGACGAGCCATTGTCGGCGTAGAACACCCGGTCGAGCCCGGCTGGCGTCATGGCCACCAGGCGTTCGGACAGTTCGATGACAGGCTGGTGGCTGAAGCCTGCCAGAATCACGTGCTCAAGCTGGTCGACCTGCTCCTTGATGCGCTCATTGATACGTGGGTTGGCATGGCCGAACACGTTTACCCACCAGCTGCTCACAGCATCCAGGTAGCGCCGGCCTTCGAAATCCTCGAGCCACACCCCTTCACCGCGCTTGATCGGTATCAGCGGTAGTTGCTCGTGGTCTTTCATCTGGGTGCAGGGGTGCCAGAGGACCTTGAGGTCGCGCTGCATCCACTGATCATTGAGGCCCATGAGCACTTCTCCTGGCTTGGCGGCGTGGGGGCGTAAGCCTAAGCAATGGCACGGGTGAGAACAACCCGCCAGAAAATGTCATTTAGCCAGACCACTTGATGTCACTCCACTGGCAGCCCTGGCAGCGGTGACGTATTCTACCGCCTCTCTCGGGGCATCCCGCCTCTCTCTGTTTTTCTGCAACCTTTGACTCGGAGTTCGCCAACATGGCTGCTGCTTGGGTGCGCCTGTGCGCGTTGGTATTGATTGGTGTTTCCAGCGGTGCCGCGCTGGCGAGTGACAAGACGCCCACGGCAATCGTCGTGGGCGGCGGCATGGCGGGCCTTACCGCAGCCTATGAGCTGCAGAACAAGGGCTGGCAGGTGACCCTGCTCGAAGCCAAGGCAGGCATGGGCGGCCGCTCGGGCCTGGCCACCAGCGAATGGATCGGCAATACCAAGGCGCAGCCGGTACTCAACCAGTACGTTGATCGCTTCAAGCTCGACACGCTGCCGGCGCCCGAATTCGTGCGCACCCCTGGGTACCTGATCGATGGCGAGTACTTCAGTGCCGCAGACCTGGCCCTCAAGCAGCCGGCCACGGCCGAAGCTCTCAAGCGCTACGAGAAAACCCTGGACGACCTGGCCCGTTCGATCGACGATCCGCTCAACCCCCAGGCGACCAGCACCCTGTTCGCCCTGGACCAGATCAACGTGTCCTCCTGGCTGGACAAGTTGCAGTTACCCGCCACGGCCCGTCAGTTGGTCAACCAGCAGATCCGCAGCCGCTACGACGAACCGTCGCGCCTGTCGCTGCTGTATTTCGCCCAGCAGAACCGCGTCTACCGTGACGTGAGCGACCGTGACCTGCGTGCAGCGCGGCTGCCCGGCGGCAGCCCGGTGCTGGCGCAGGCGTTCGTCAAGCAACTGAAGACCATCAAGACCGGCTCGCCGGTGAGTGCAATCGTTCAGGACAAGGACGGCGTTACCGTGAAAGTCGGCAGCGTGGGCTACCGCGCCGATTACGTGGTGATGGCCGTGCCCCTGCGTGCACTGGCCAAGATCCAGATGACGCCTGGCCTGGATAACCAGCATGTGGCGGCGCTCAAGGGCACCAACTACGGTTGGCGCGACCAGGTGATGCTCAAGTTCAAGAAACCGGTCTGGGAAAGTCGGGCGCGTATGTCGGGTGAGATCTTCAGCAATACGGGCCTTGGCATGTTGTGGATCGAACCGGCCCTCAAGGGCGGTGCCAACGTGGTGATCAACCTTTCCGGCGACAACGCCCGCCTGCTGCAGGCCTTTGGTGACAAGCAGATGGTCGACCAGGTGCTCATTCGCCTGCATACCTTCTACCCTCAGGCCCGTGGCGCTTTCACCGGTTATGAAGTCAAGCGCTACAGCGCCGATGCCGGCACTGGAGGTGCCTACCTGGCCTATGGACCTGGCCAGATCAGCAAGTACTGGCGCCTTTGGGAGCGCCCGGTACAACGCATCGCCTTTGCCGGTGAGCACACCGATGCCTTGTACCCAGGCACCCTTGAAGGCGCACTGCGCAGCGGTCAACGGGCTGCCGGCCAAGTGCAGGACCTGCTGGCCGGCAAGTCGTTCGACCCGGTCAAGGCCGTGCCAGTGGCAGCGACCGCCGCTGCAGGCGCGGCAGCGGCCAAGAGCAAGGGCAATTTCTTCACCAACCTGTTCGGCGGCGGCGCGTCCGACAAGGACAAGGCAGTCGACCAAGCGCCGGCCAAGCCTGAGACCCAATCGGCCGATGCGACGGGCCAGAAAAAACCAGGCTTCTTCGCTCGCCTGTTCGGTGCCAAGGAAACCCCGGCGCCAGCGCCTCAACCGGCGGCCAAGGCAGCTGAAGTAGCCCCTGTGGCGCCACCCGCAGCGCAACCGGCGGCGCAAGCCCCGGCACAGGCACCGGCCAGCCCGGCGCCCGTCGTCAAGGCAGCGCCCACCAAGGCGGCAACCACCAAGGCTGCCCCGGTCAAGCAGGCGCCGGCCCACAAGCCAGCGGCCAAACCGGTGCACAAGCCAGCGCACAAGCCTGCCGACAGCAAAAAAGCTGCTACCAAGCCGGCGCCAGCTAAGAAGCCTGCAACCGATAGCCAGGCCAAGGCGAGCTGATACTGCAGGTCTGTCGGGCACTGCCCGGCAGGCCTGTCAGAAGGGCTCAGCCACTTGACTGAGCCCTGTGTCATGCGCGTTGCTCGAAGCACTCGCTGCCCGTTATCGGCGTTAACGTTTCCTTAATAGGCCGTAGCGAAACTTGCTATCGGATTTGTCGATAATCCAAAGCAAGTTTTTCCGCTTTTATTCGATACGTTTGACGCTAGTCTTTGCATAGCTTTCACGGGGAAGAACGCCAACATGCAAGTGCGCAATTCATCTTCACGCTACGGCGCTGTCAGCATCTTCATGCACTGGGGCGTGGCGCTGACCGTCTTCAGCCTTTTCGGCCTCGGGCTGTGGATGGTCGGGCTCGACTACTATGACCCATGGCGCAAGGCCGGCCCGGACCTGCATAAAAGCATCGGTCTGGTGCTGCTGGCGGTGATGCTGTTGCGCGTGCTGTGGCGCTTTGTGAGCCCCCCACCGCCGGCACTGGCCAGTTATGGCCCGCTCACCCGCTTGGGTGCCAAGCTGGGGCATCTGGCGCTGTACCTGGGATTGTTCGCCGTAATGATCGCCGGTTACCTGATATCCACCGCCGACGGCGTAGGTATTCCGGTGTTTGGCCTGTTCGAGGTGCCCGCCCTGGTCAGCAATCTGCCAGACCAGGCGGACCTGGCTGGTGTCATTCACCTGTGGCTGGCGTGGGGTGTGGTGGTTTTTGCGGGGTTGCACGCCCTGGCCGCACTCAAGCACCATTTCATCGACCGTGACGCGACCCTCATGCGCATGCTGGGCCGCAAAGCTTGACGCTCAACCTCAATCGCAAAGGAAGGAAGTAACGATGTTGAAAAAGACTTTTGCCGCTCTGGCGCTCGGTACTGCTCTGTTCTCCGCTGGCCAGGCCATGGCAGCCGAGTACAAGATCGACAAGGAAGGCCAGCACGCTTTCGTGGACTGGAAGATCAGCCACCTGGGCTACAGCTTCATTCACGGTACGTTCAAGGACTTTGACGGTAACTTCACTTGGGACAGTGCCAAGCCTGAAGCCAGCAAGATCAGCGTCGACCTAAAAACCGCCAGCCTGTGGTCGAACCACGCCGAGCGTGACAAGCACATTGCCAGCGCCGACTTCCTGGACGTGAAGAAGTACCCGGATGCCAAGTTCGTATCCACCAGCGTCAAGTCCACGGGTGACAAGACCGCTGACGTGACCGGTGACCTGACCCTGCACGGCGTGACCAAGCCGGTGACGTTCAAGGCTACCTTCAATGGTGAGGGCAAGGACCCGTGGGGCGGTGAGCGCGCTGGCTTCAACGCCACCACCACCTTGAACCTGAACGACTTCGGCATCAAAGGCCCAGGTCCAACCTCGCAAACGCTGGATCTGGACATCAGCGTCGAGGGCGTGAAGCAGAAGTAATAAACGCCAGCCGAATGAAAAACGGGGCCGCTAGCGGCCCCGTTTTCGTTTACGACCCCTTGCGGGTCAGCAGTGCCGGGCGTTCGCCCCGCGGACGGCTTGGCAGATCGTCCAGTTGCTCGGGAGTCGGATAACGGTCCAGCTTGGATTCCTTGCGGATGATCACAGGCTGATGCTGGGGCTGGCGCGTGTTACCCACGGCCGGTTCCAGGCGGGCGGCGGCGTCACGCGGTGGACGACCACCACGTGCGCCGCCGTCACGGCGGGCAGCGCCGCCATTATTGCCGCGAGGCGGGCGTTTTTCGCCACCGCCAGTACGGGGTTGACCGTTGTTGCGGCCTTGACCACCGGCATTGGTACGCGGCGTACCCCCTTGCGGTTGACCGCCATTACCGGCTGGGCGACGGTTGCGGCCCTGTGCCTTGCCATTCTGGTAGGGGCTTACGTAGTCGGCACGGTTACCGAAGTTGTCTACATCGTCATCCAGAAACTCTTCCGGGTCGCGGTTGGGCTGCATGACCGGAGGGGTAGCGTTACTGGCCTGTTGCTGACGAGGCTTTTTGTCACGTGGCTTGCGCGGCTGTTGCTGCCTGTCGCCGGCCTTTTCCTTGTCAGCGGGTTTGTCCGCAGCCTGCTGGCGGGTCTTGCCCTTGTCCTTGCCCTTGTCCTTGCGGCCACCGTTGGCGTCTTTGCCACCCTCGCCACGGGCCTGCTGACCACGACCGCCGCGGCCATTGGTTTGCTGGCGTTCGCGTACTTCGGGCTTCTCGGCCTCGACCTGGCTGGCATCGAAGCCCATCAGGTCGCCGTCCGCGATTTTCTGACGGGTCACGCGCTCGATGCTCTTGAGCAGTTTTTCCTCGTCAGGTGCCACCAGGGAGATGGCCTCGCCCGAGCGACCGGCGCGGCCAGTACGGCCAATGCGGTGCACGTAGTCTTCTTCGACGTTGGGCAGCTCGAAGTTGACGACGTGGGGCAGTTGGTCGATGTCCAGCCCGCGAGCGGCGATGTCGGTGGCGACCAGAACGCGAATGTTGTTGGCCTTGAAATCAGCCAGGGCCTTGGTGCGCGCGTTCTGGCTCTTGTTGCCGTGGATGGCGGCGGCAGTCAGGCCGTGCTTTTCCAGATACTCGGCCAGGCGGTTGGCGCCGTGCTTGGTGCGGGTGAAGACCAGCACTTGCTCCCACGCACCCAGGGTGATCAGGTGCGCCAACAGAGCACGCTTGTGGCTGGCCGGCAGGCGGTAGACACGCTGCTCGATGCGCTCGACGGTGGTGTTGGGCGGGGTGACCTCGATGCGCTCCGGGTTGTGCAGGAGCTTGTCGGCAAGGTCGGTGATGTCTTTGGAGAACGTGGCCGAGAACAGCAGGTTCTGGCGTTTGGCCGGCAGGCGGGCCAGCACTTTCTTGACGTCGTGGATGAAGCCCATGTCGAGCATGCGGTCAGCTTCATCCAGGACCAGAATTTCTACATGGGCCAGGTCAACCTTGCCTTGACCGGCCAGATCGAGCAGGCGGCCAGGGCAGGCAACCAGGACGTCGACGCCCTTGGCAATGGCCTGCACCTGCGGGTTCATGCCGACGCCGCCGAAGACGCACGCACTGACCAGCGGCAGGTCGCGGGCGTACAGCTTGAAGCTGTCGTGCACCTGGGCCGCGAGTTCGCGGGTCGGCGTCAGTACCAGGACGCGTGGCTGGCGTGGGCCATGGCGCTGGGATTTGTCAGGGTGACCGGCCGGGAACAGACGTTCGAGAATCGGCAGGGCGAAGCCGCCGGTCTTACCGGTACCGGTTTGTGCGGCGACCATCAGGTCGCGGCCTTGCAACACGGCGGGAATTGCCCGCTGTTGCACGGGGGTCGGCTGGGTATAGCCCGCGGCTTCAATGGCGCGGACAAGAGCCTCGGAGAGACCGAGGGAAGCAAAGGACATGGGCAATCCTGTTCTCGTGTGGGCTGGGCCCGTAGGGATGTTCTGCCTGGCGCGACTGGCATCGGCAAGATGCGATCGCGTCCGGTCCAGCTGGGCGTTCACTGCACATCCGGGAAACGGAGGGCTGACGCCTGAGTGCGTCGATGCCGATCGGGATGCCTGTTGCGAGGCCGAGCGTCCGGGCGTGAGCCGGGCGGGAAGGCCCGAGTATAACAGAGCTAGCGCGCTGTGCTGCTTTCCTGCTGCTCAACGGCGTTCGCAACGGTCTCAGGGTCGTGTGTGTAATGGTCCATGATGGCCGCATAGGCCGGTTCCTGCTTGAAGCGTCGCAGTTCCTCGGCAAAGGCCTGGGCCAGTGCCTCGCGCCCGGGCTTGCGGGCCAGGCCCAGGTATTGGGGCTGACGACTGACGACAAGCGGCAAGGCCTCGATCTGTTGCTCCAGGCCCATGAGCCGGATGACATGCAGGCCGACCCTGCGGTCGGTGATCGCAAGGTCTATACGCCCCAGCGCCAGCTTGCCGAAGTTCGCTTCATGGGTCGGCGCCGCTTCGCGCTTGAAGAACTCAGCCTCATTGAAAGCCGCACTGTAGTTGTAGCCTGGCGAGGTGCCGACGGTCAGGCCGGCCAGGTCATCCAGGCTCGACACCTCATGCCGGCGTGCCTTGGTCTGGAACAGGATCAACTCGGCCGTGGACATGGGTTCTGGGACATACAGCAAATAAGGATGGCGGGACTCGACCTGGAAGACATCCATGATGCCGTCGGCCTGCCCTTGCTCGATCATCGCCAGGCAACGTTTGAAGGGCATGAATTGCCATTGGACCTCGTACCCCAGGCGACGCAGCACCTCGGTCGTGACCTCGTAGTCGATGCCTCGCGGCTGACCGTTTTGCTCGTAGACATAGGGTGCCCAGTCATCGCTTACCAGGCGCAAGCGCTCGCCCAGCGCGAACGGGCTGAGGCAAAAGAGCAGCAGGATCCAGATCAGACGGGCGGAGATTGGCATGCCCGGAGATTACGCGCTCGGCCAGGTCAAGACCAGTGCCGGATTGGGTGGAGCAGCGCGCCGCAGGTGGGGCCTGCGACACGTGCCAATGAACCAGGCGCCGGTCGGAAACCAGCACGTGGTCCATCAGGCTTCAACGAGAGGGTTGGAGGTTGTTCCAGATCGCCATGCTCGGTTCTGCCTGGTTCAAGGTGTAGAAGTGCAGGCTCGGTGCGCCGCCTTGCAGCAGCTCCTCGCACATGCGGGTGATGACTTCTTCCCCGAAGGCCTGGATGCTGGCCGTATCGTCCGCATAGGCTTCGAGCTGTTTGCGAATCCAGCGTGGAATTTCGGCGCCACAGGCGTCGGAAAAACGCGCCAGCTTGCTGTAGTTGGTGATCGGCATGATGCCGGGCACCACTGGAATGTCCACGCCCAGCTTCTGGGCCCGCTCGACGAAGTAGAAGTAGCTGTCGGCGTTGAAGAAGTACTGGGTGATGGCGCTGTCGGCACCGGCCTTGACCTTGTGCGCGAAATTGGCCAGGTCGGCTTCGAAGTTGCGTGCCTGCGGGTGCATCTCGGGGTAGGCGGCGACTTCGAGGTGGAAGTGGTCACCCGTTTCCTGACGGATGAACTCGACCAGGTCGCTGGCATAACGCATCTCGCCACTGGCCATGCCCATGCCCGAAGGCAGGTCACCGCGCAGTGCGACGATGCGCTTGATGCCGACTTGCTTGTACTCGGCCAGCAGCGCGCGCAACTCGGCCTTGGTATCGCCCACGCACGAGAGGTGGGGCGCAGCCGGCACCTGCACCTGGCTCTCCAGTTGCAACACGGTGTTGAGCGTGCGGTCGCGGGTGGAACCACCAGCGCCATAGGTGCAGGAGAAGAAATCAGGGTTGCAGGCGGCCAACTGGCGCGCCACGCCCATCAGCTTTTCATGACCTGCGTCGGTTTTGGTCGGGAAGAACTCGAAACTGTAGCGGCGTTCCTGTGACATCACTCGTTCCTCTAACAGCAAGCCCAAAGCTGCAAGCTGCAAGTAGAAGCCAGGTCGGTGATGGCCGACCTGGCCTGGCATCGTTCACGTTTCTTTCAGGCGTGTACTCCAAGCGGCAATGCCACGGTCTGGCACTGCCTGGCGCTTGAAGTGTGCCAATCAGTAACGGTAAGCGTCAGGCTTGAACGGGCCTTCAACGGTTACGCCGATGTAGTCGGCCTGCTGCTTGGTCAACTGGGTAACCACGCCGCCAAAACCGCGGACCATTTCCAGGGCTACTTCTTCGTCGAGCTTCTTGGGCAGCACTTCGACCGTCAGGCGCTCGGCTTTCTTCTCGGCCGACAGGTCGGCGTACTTCTGCTCGAACAGGAAGATCTGTGCCAGGACCTGGTTGGCGAAGGAGCCGTCCATGATGCGGCTTGGGTGGCCAGTGGCATTGCCCAGGTTGACCAGGCGGCCTTCGGCCAGCAGGATCAGGTAGTCGTCGTTCTGAGGATCGAAGCTGCCAGCGCCAGTGCGGTGAATCTTGTGCACCTGCGGCTTGACCTCTTCCCATGCCCAGTTCTTGCGCATGAAAGCGGTGTCGATTTCGTTGTCGAAGTGGCCGATGTTGCAGACCACGGCACGCTTTTTCAGGGCCTTGAGCATGTTGGCGTCGCAGACGTTGACGTTACCGGTGGTGGTGACGATCAGGTCGATCTTGCCCAGCAGCGCCTTGTCGACACTGGCCTCGGTGCCATCGTTCAGGCCATCGAGGAAGGGCGAAACCACTTCGAAACCGTCCATGCAGGCCTGCATCGCGCAGATGGGGTCGACTTCGGTGACCTTGACGATCATGCCTTCCTGACGCAGCGACTGAGCCGAGCCCTTGCCCACGTCACCGTAGCCGATCACCAGGGCCTGCTTGCCCGACAGCAGGTGGTCGGTACCGCGCTTGATGGCATCGTTCAGGCTGTGACGGCAGCCGTACTTGTTGTCGTTCTTGCTCTTGGTGACCGAGTCGTTGACGTTGATGGCCGGAACCTTCAGCTCGCCCTTGGCCAGCATGTCCAGCAGGCGGTGCACGCCGGTGGTGGTTTCTTCGGTCACGCCGTGGACGCGCTCGAGCACCTGTGGGTACTTCTTGTGCAGCAGCTCGGTCAGGTCGCCACCGTCATCCAGGACCATGTTGGCATCCCAGGGCTGGCCGTCCTTGAGGATGGTCTGTTCCAGGCACCATTCGTATTCCTGCTCGGTTTCACCCTTCCAGGCGAAGACCGGGATACCGGCGGCTGCAATGGAGGCGGCGGCCTGGTCCTGGGTGGAGAAGATGTTGCACGACGACCAGCGCACTTCGGCACCCAGGGCGACCAGGGTTTCGATCAGCACGGCAGTCTGGATGGTCATGTGGATGCAGCCCAGGATCTTGGCACCCTTGAGCGGTTGCTCGGCCTGGTACTTGCGGCGCAGGCCCATCAGCGCAGGCATTTCCGATTCGGCGATGATGGTTTCGCGACGGCCCCAGGCGGCCAGGGAGATGTCGGCAACTTTGAAATCGGTAAAACCAGCAGGCATGTTTGCAGCGCTCATCAGAGCCTCCATTCGTAGTGTGCGAATGGGCGCCGTTGTGCGTTGAGCGTCCGCGGGAGCGGACAACGCCCCATCCGAGCCTGACAGGTCGAGCCTGCTGCAGCGCCCCTCGGACAGGTGGCGGGCATGGCGCCGCTGTGGACGGCCATGTAAAACGGCCACGATTATAGCCGGGTGCGGCACCATCCCCAAGGTTTTCTGTCGATTAATCGAGACGATAGTCGATGTTGGGTGGAGTGACGCTGGCCGCTCTGCCATCATCGTTTTACGCAAGCCAGGATGCTCAGGAGTCCCGATGAACTTCCATACCCGCAAGTGGGTTAAACCCGAAGACCTCAACCCCAACGGCACGCTGTTCGGTGGCAGCCTGCTGCGCTGGATCGACGAGGAAGCGGCCATCTATGCCATCGTGCAGCTGGGCAACCAGCGCGTGGTGACCAAGTACATGTCGGAAATCAACTTCGTCAGTGCCTCGCGCAAAGGCGACATCATCGAGCTGGGCATCACGGCCACCGAGTTCGGCCGCACCTCGATCACGCTGCGCTGCGAAGTGCGCAACAAGATCACGCGCAAGAGCATCCTGACCGTCGAACGCATGGTCTTCGTGAACCTGGGCGAGGACGGTCTGCCTGCACCCCACGGGCGTACCGAGATCAAGTACGTGCAGGACCAGTTCCCCGATTCTGCCGTGGAGTGACGGTCTGGGGCTGCTGGGTGCAGCCCCGCTTCTTTCAGGGTTGTGCGCTGACCCTGCGCACCACCTTGCCGATGCTCAGGCCCTGGACCAGGATCGAGGACAGCACCACGATGTAGGTGATCGACAGCAGCAGGTCACGCTCTTCACCCAATGGCAACGACAGCGCCAGGGCTACCGATACCCCACCCCGCAGGCCACCCCAGGTCAGCACCCGCACCGTGCCCTTGGGCACCGCACGCCAACGCCGCAGCAACACGATGGCCGGCGCCACGGTCAGCAGGCGCGACAGCAGCACGGCCAGCGCCAGTACACTGCCGGCGGCCATGTGCAGCCAGTTGAACGGTAGCAACAGCAGTTCGAGGCCGATCAACGCGAACAGCAGCGCGTTGAGCATGTCGTCGATCAACTCCCAGAAACCGTCCATGTAGCGACGGGTCATGTCGTTCATCGCCAGGTTGCGGCCTAGGTTGCCGATGATCAGGCCCGCCACCACCATCGCGATGGGGGCCGAGACGTGCAGCTCGTAGCACATCGCCGAGCCACCGATCACCAGTGCCAGGGTCAGCATGACCTCGACCTGATACTGCTCCACGCTCTTGATCATGCGGTAGGTGGCGTAGCCGATCACACCGCCGAACAGCACACCGCCGATGGCTTCGCGAGCGAACAGCAGCGCGGTGTCGGCGATGCTCGGGGTTTCACCGAGCTGGATGATGCCCAGCAGCACGGTGAAGACCACAACGGCAGTACCGTCGTTGAACAGCGACTCGCCGACGATGGTGGTCTTCAGGGGTTTTGGAGCGTTGGCCGTACGCAGGGCGCCCAACACTGCAATCGGGTCGGTCGGGGAGATAAGCGCGCCGAACAGCAGGCAGTAGATCAGCGGCACCTGCCAGCCGAACATCGCGAACACCCAGTGCGACAGGTAGCCGATGACCACGGTGGCGATCAGCACGCCCACGGTGGCCAGCAGGCCGATGGGCCAGCGGTAGCTGCGCAGGTCGGACAAGTTCACGTGCAAGGCACCGGCGAACAGCAGGAACGCCAGCATCCAGTGCATCAGCAGGTCATTGAAGTCGATCTGGTTCATCAGGGCTTCGACGCGGGCTTCCAGGCCCGGAAAGCCGATCAGGCTCAATGCCTGCAGCATGAGCGAAAACAGCAAGGCCGTGACCATCACGCCGATCGCAGGGGGCAGGCCGATGAATCGATAGTTCACATACGTGAGCAGGGTGGTGAGGCAGATAAACGCGGCAACTAATTCAAGCATCCCGATTCCTGTAACAGTGGCTTCCAAGTCGTCACCCGAATGACTCGGGCAGCTCTTTGATGACCTGACGAGGGGTTCGGGGCACAGGGTTTGACCGAATTTGCCGTAAACGTTCCCGTTCGAGCCCTGCTAAAGGCGGTGGGCGGGCTGCAACACAGGGACGCAAGGCCGCCTTGTGATTGACGCGTTCACCTGGCCAGGGCTTATAGTCTGCGTCCGGTAACCCATTGAGGACCCACCGCGTGTTGGCCACGTCTCTGGTGCTGATCGCTGCCTTGCTTCATGCCACTTGGAACACCTTGATCAAATTCAGCGGCGAGCGCCTGCTGGTCATTGCGAGCATGGACACGGTGGCCCTGGCACTGGTGTTGCCTGCGGTGGCCTTCGTGGACATCCCACCTGCCGGTATCTGGCCCTGGTTGCTGGCTTCGGTGTTTGCCGAGCAGCTGTATCGCTGGCTGCTGATCAAGGCTTACCGTGTGGGTGATTTGGGCCTGGTCTATCCGCTGATGCGTGGGCTGTCGCCCCTGGTCGTGCTGGCGCTAACCCTGGTGTTCGCCGGAGAACCTCTCAGCCAGCAACAAATCATCGGCATTCTGCTGATTCCCTGTGGCATGGCCTGCCTGTTGTGGCAGGGCGGTGGCGGGGACCGGCTGCCCTGGTCGATGTTGCCGGTAGTGGCCCTGATCGGGCTGTGCATCGGGTGCTATACCTGGTTCGACGGTCAGGCCGTGCGCGAATGGGGCAAGCCCTGGGACTACCTGGTGTGGCTGACGTTGCTCAGCGCCTGGCAATTCCCCGCGCTGGCCGCGGTGGCGCGCCGGGCCCCGTTCGTGCTGTTCTGGAAAACCCAGTGGCGGCTGGGCCTGGCCGTTGGGCTGTGCGTGCTGTTCAGTTATGCCCTGGTGCTCTGGGCGATGCACCTGGGGTCGGTGGCCGAGGCAGCGGCGCTGCGCGAGCTGAGCGTGATCCTGGTGGTGTTGCTGGGGATGCGCTACCTCAAAGAACCTTTCGGCGGGCCAAGACTCCTAGCTTGCGGGCTGGTACTGGCAGGTATGCTGGTAATGAAGCTCTGACCGACTGACGAACGAGGAACCCTGTCCATGACCGTTGCCCTGTGGTGCATCCTGATCGCAATGATCCTGCCGCCGCTTTGTGCGCTGATCGCCAAGCTGGCGAGCGGCCGGTTCGGCTTGAAGCACAACCATGACCCGCGCGCCTTCCTCGATACCCTGTCCGGGCTGCCGCGCCGCGCGCACTCAGCCCAGCAGAACGGGTACGAAGCCTTTCCGGCATTCGCCGCCGCCGTGCTGGTGGCAGACATCGTCGGCAATGCCGAACAGGTGACCCAGGATGTGCTGGGGGTGATGTACATCACCAGCCGACTGCTTTACATCATCTGCTACCTCGCCGACTGGGCGGTACTGCGCTCGTTGGTCTGGTTCGCCGGCCTTGCGATCATCGTGGCGTTCTTCGTGGTCTCGGCCTGACCCCATCGCCCGATGCCAAGGCCCTGGTCACGGGACCTTGGGCACCTCAGGCAGCGGTTGGCCCTTGGGCCACAGCATCCAGATCTGGCCCTGCTGCTTCATGTTCCCGGCCAGGTCTCCGGCTGCCTGGCCGGTCCCCCAGAACAGGTCGGCGCGCACCTCGCCTGCAATGGCGCCTCCGGTGTCCTGGGCTGCGACCGGGCGCACGACGGGGCTGCCGTCCGGGCGTGTGGTCGATAGCCACAGCAGACTGCCAAGCGGGATGACTTTGCGGTCAATGGCCACACTGTAGCCCGCCGTCAGCGGAACGTTGAGCGAACCACGTGGCCCCTCGTTGCTGTCGGGGCGTGGGCTGAAGAACACGTAGCTGGGGTTGCTGGCCAGCAATTCAGGCACCCGTGAAGGGTTGGCCTGGGCCCACGCATGAATGGCGCCCATGCTCACGTCTTCTTTTTTCAGCTGCCCTTGCTCGACCAACCAGCGGCCAATGGGACGATACGGATGACCGTTCTGGTCGGCGTAACCCAGGCGCAGCTGGCGCCCGCCCTCCAGTTGAACACGGCCAGAGCCCTGGATTTGCAGGAACTGCAAGTCCATCGGGTCGGTCAGCCAGGCCAGTACCGGTGCCTTGGCGCCGTTGCGGTTGATCACCTCTGCGGTGTCGTAGGGCTTGAGCACGCGCCCTTCGAGGCGACCGCGCAGGCGCTTGCCCTTGAGTTCCGGGTACACGCTGGCCAGGTCCACCGTGATCATGTCTTCGGGAGGGCCGTAGACCGCCACATGATAGGTGGCAGATGGGGTCAAGCTGCCGGGGTAGACAGGCTCGTAATAGCCGGTGATCAAGCCGTCGGCACTGTTGTCGGCCGAACGCAGGCCGTAGACCTCAAGGTTCTGCTCGAGAAAGGTGCGCACCTGTGCAGCGCTTGCCGGCTGGCTCCCGGCGGCTTCACAGGTGGCGGCCCAGACCGGGTCGCGCGTGAGTTTTTCGCAGCCGCTGCGCCAGGCATAGAAGCCGGCGAGCATGTCTTCGTCGCTGACCGTGGGCAGGTCTTTCCAGGCAACAGGCGCGTAGGTCGCGATGGCGTGGGGCTCGGGCTTTGTCGTCTGGTCGTTGTCGCAGCCGGACAGCAACGCCATTAGCGGGAATGTCCAGGCCAGGTGGCGCAAGGCATGTTTCATCGTTGTATTCCTGTCATGGACGAACACGCGGTTCACCCCTGTTTTTTATGTGGCTATTGGTCTTTCGCCTTTTGCCAGCGATACTGGCCGGCCCTTTCTTCCAGGCATGGGTAGGCGCGATGTTTAAGCGGTTGGGCGTTGTGGTGCTTGCAGCATTGACCTTGGGCAGTGGCCTGACGGGGTGCGGGGGCGTTGACCCCGACTCGCCGCTGGGTAAGCGCAAGGCCATCTTCAAGGACATGCTCACGACAAGCGAGGACCTGGGCGGCATGTTGCGTGGTCGACTGCCGTTCGACGCCGGCCGCTTCGCCCAAGGGGCGCAGACACTGGATACGCTGTCTCACCAACCCTGGCAGCACTTTACGCAGGTGCGTGAAGGCGACAGCAGCGCAGCCCGCCCTGAGGTGTGGCAACGGCAGGCGCGCTTTCAGGACCTGGCCCGGCAATTGGAGGCAGCCACTGGCGAGCTCGTACAAGCGACGCGCCAGCCATCGCTGGACGCTGCGCAATTGAAGGCGCCCATGGACAAAGTCGAAGGCGCATGCCGAGCGTGCCATAGCGAATTTCGTAACCATTGAATGGCGAGGCGGGCGGCGGCTGGCCCGTGCGCCGCCTCAGGCGCTGGCCTCAGCGGTCAAGGTCGTCTACCGCGTCCTGCAGTTCCTTGCGGGACTCGGCGAGCTTGTCCTTGCGCTTGTTGATCTTTTCGGCATCGCCCTTCTTCTCGGCCTTTTTCAGGTCTTTCTCTCGCTGGGCCACCTCATGGCGCGCATCGAGCACCTTCTGCTCACGCTCCTTGCGTAGGCTGGCGTCAGTGCAGTTGGCTACGCCACGCAAGGCTTCTTCCAGCCCGGCCGCCTGAGCGGCATTGCCATGCTCACGGGCGATTTTGAGCTGGTTCTCGATCGCGCTGCGCTTGGCGTCGCAACCTGTCAGGCCGGCATCGGGCGCGGCTGCTTGTGCAGTGCCTGCGCCCAGGCCCAAGGCCGCGAGCAGAAAAAGGGGGGAAAAGCGTTTCATGAAAAGCCTCCTGGACGGGGCAGGGCAACGAGAAAAATTCTGGATGGAAATCCTGCCTTGGTTTTGGCTATTTAGAAACCCTTGATAAAGCTGGGCCGCTAAATCTCCGGCTTTTCCTACAGTTTTTTTGGTAAATAATCATTGCTCAGGCCTGAGCGGCTGCTCCGAGAACCCGTCTACAGCCTGCCCGGCCAGATGGGCTGCAATGGCTTGCACCTCGGCGCTGGCGAAGAATCGCGCAAGTTCGTCCGCCCTTTTCGAGCCGATGCCAGGCTGGGCTTGCCACTGCACGTGCGTCTGGGCAACCACTGTCGGCCAGTCACCGGGCAGCAGCACACCTTTGCCAATGGGTGCTCCAATACCGCGAACCCATTGGGAAAATGGGCGCGAGCGGGCCTGCTCGAAGGCGGCTAGCAATTGGGCTGCCCTCAGAGCGCTGATGCCTGGCACCTGTTGCAGGCGCCCCTCATCGAGCTCCAGCCAGTCGGTCATCGTCGACACCAGGCCTGCCTCGACCAGTCGCCGCCAGGTCCCTGGGCCCATCCCAGGCAGGACCAGGCCCTGTTTGCCGGCCAGCCAGCTGAGGCGGGCGATGAACTGCTCATTGCAGCCTTCTCCAGCACGCCAGCAGCTATGGGCATGGTATTGGTCGACTGCAGGTGCGTTGACTGGCTGGCGTTCGACCGAGTAATGCACGATCTGCTCGAAACGGGGGATGGTCAGCCCCGCCAGGCTAATGGCTATCTGGTCGCCTGGCCGAACGTCCAATGCCTGCCAGCGTGACAGCGAACCCAGGCTGATACGGGTCACGCGTCGGTCATCGAGGGTGACCGGCTCGAGGTGAACGATGGGGGTAACCTTGCCAGTACGGCCGACCTGGAAGCGCACATCGCGTACCTGCGCCAACTTTCGTGCGTAGGGGTATTTCCAGGCTGCGATCCAGTACGGCGCCTTGGCCTGCCAGCGTTGGGCGGGCGGGCGTTTGCCCTGGCGCAGGATCACCCCGTCGCTGGCGAAGTGTAGCGGCGTGCTGAACCAGTGGTCCCGCCACCGCGCAGCTTCTTCGGGAGTATTGATCGCAACGCTGTAATGCTGACTGTCCGCAAAACCTAACTGGACCAGCTGCGACAGGCGCTCGGTTTGCTGCTCAGGCCCGTTGGGCCAATCCCACACGAACAGACCGATGCGCGCGCCTTGTTCCTCGTCGATTTGGTGGCGAGCAAGCAGGCCGGCGACCGTGCCACGGGCATTTATACCCCCTGCGCTTGCCTGTATGTGGCCCTCAAGGCGCAAGTAGAGCTCGCCTTGAAGCGACAGATCGAGCGGGTGGGGCAGTCGCCGGACAATCCGTCCGAGTTGTGGGATGTGGCGGCTCCAATCGTGTCCCTGGACCCCGTCGCCTCGGCTGATCAACTGGGTCAGCCGGCCTTGGCGGTAGATCAGTGAAACGGCCACGCCATCGACCTTTGGCTGTATCCATAGGTCAGTCTTGCCAACCATCCAGCCGGCAACACGCTGGAAGTCGGCCAGCTTCTGCACGCCGGTGTGCGGCACGGGATGGACGACTGGGCCACCTGCGCTGGCCAGCGGCGAGGCCTGGGTCGCAAGGCCAACGCAGCGTTGCAGCATGGCCAGGTGATCGCGGCTCTGGTCATACAGCTCATCGGCCACCAGTGCCACGCCGTCACGGTGATAACGCTCGTCCCAGTGCGCGAGCGTGGCGCTCAGTTGGGCGATCTCAGCGTGTGAGCGCGACGGTGTCCAATCCGGGCACGGGTTGGCCCAGGTCGGCGGCAGGTGGAACACCACCATGATCAGCAGCAATACGATTGGCATGGCCCGCTTCCTTGCGTGGCTGAAAGTGTGCCGAGCCTATGGGTTTTTCACGGTGTTCGCCTCGGGCGGTTTGTCAGGCGATATGTCATAAAAAAGCCCCTGCCGATTGCTCGGCAGGGGCTTTCGCTCAGCGCTGTAGGAAATTACAGGCCAGCAGCGTCACGCAGCGCTTCAGCGCGATCGGTGCGTTCCCAGGTGAAGGTGGTGAAGGTATCGTCACCCACTGTCTTTTGTTGCGGGGTGCGGCCGAAGTGGCCGTAGGCAGCGGTTTCCTGGTACATCGGGTGCAGCAGGTCGAGCATGGTGGTGATGGCATATGGACGCAGGTCGAAGCACTCGCGCACCAGCTGGATGATCTTCTCGTCCGACACTTTGCCGGTGCCAAAGGTGTTGATCGAGATGGACGTCGGCTGGGCCACGCCGATGGCGTACGAGACCTGGATCTCGCAGCGCTCGGCCAGGCCGGCGGCGACGATGTTCTTGGCCACGTAGCGGCCGGCATAGGCGGCGGAACGGTCGACCTTGGACGGGTCCTTGCCCGAGAACGCGCCGCCACCGTGGCGGGCCATGCCGCCGTAGGAGTCGACGATGATCTTGCGACCGGTCAGACCGCAGTCACCGACCGGGCCGCCGATGATGAAGTTGCCGGTCGGGTTGATGTGGTACTGGGTACCCTTGTGCAGCAGCTCGGCAGGCAGCGTGTGCTTGACGATCAGTTCCATGACCGCTTCCTGCAGGTCTTTCTGCGATACCTCAGGGTTATGCTGGGTGGACAGGACCACCGCATCGATGCCCACGACCTTGCCACCTTCGTAGCGGCAGGTGACCTGCGACTTGGCATCCGGGCGCAGCCAGGGCAGCAGGCCAGACTTGCGTGCTTCGGCCTGGCGTTCGACCAGGCGGTGCGAGAAGCAGATCGGCGCTGGCATCAGCACTTCGGTCTCGTTGCTGGCGTAGCCGAACATCAGGCCCTGGTCACCGGCGCCCTGGTCTTCTGGCTTGGAACGGTCGACGCCCTGGGCGATGTCCACCGACTGCTTGCCGATGATGTTCATCACGGCGCAGGTGGCACCGTCGAAGCCTACGTCCGAGCTGTTGTAGCCGATGTCGATGATGACCTTGCGTACCAGGTCCTCAAGGTCGACCCAGGCCGAGGTGCTCACCTCGCCGGCAATGATCGCCACGCCGGTCTTGACCAGCGTTTCACAGGCGACGCGGGCGTACTTGTCCTGGGCGATGATCGCATCCAGCACGGCGTCCGAAATCTGGTCGGCGATTTTATCCGGATGCCCTTCGGACACGGACTCGGAGGTGAAAAGGGAGTATTCGCTCATCTCGAAGGTTCCTGAAATTTACCGATGGTGTATGTCGCCAGCCGTCCGCTGGAAATGGCGGACCTGGATCTGGAAACCGTTACGCAGGCCTACGTACAGGCTATCCCCGTGGGACAGGCCTGCCGCGTTGGCCCAGCGGGCCAAGTCGTCCTGTTCGAAGCCGAGCCACAGGTCGCCGCAGGCTTCCCGCGCCCACCCCTGGTCATGGCTGCACAACTCGGTGATCAGCAGGCTGCCGCCTGCTTTCACCCGTTTGGCCAGCTGGCACAACGCCAGGGCCGGGTCGCTGAAATGGTGCAGGACCATGTTCAGCACAACGCAGTCAGCGACCACATCCGTTGCACCCAGTGCATCGGCCAACTGCAGGTTCACATTGTCCAGCCCTTCGCGCTGGCAGACCTGGCGGGCGAGTTCGAGCATGGTCGGGCTGTTGTCCAGCGCCGTGACCTGGGCAAAGCGCCGAGCCAGGTCCGGCAGGAACCCGCCATCGCCGGGGCCGACTTCAAGCGCGCTGGCGCTTGGGTCGAAATGCAGTTTGTCGAGCAGCGCCAGCAGGCTCTCGCGGTATTGCGGCAAGCCTGCGATCAGGTCCTGCTGGGCGCGAAAGCGTTCTTCCACACGCAGGAAGAAGTCCTGGCTGGTTGCTGCGCGGCGCTGCTGCACCTGGGCGATGCGGCCCTGCACCTCAGCGGGCAAGGCCAGGTCATCGACCTCGTCGAGCAACGCGGCATGCAAGCGCCCGCCCAAGCGCAGGCTATCGGGCAGGGCACGGCGATAGAAAATGGCGTTGCCTTCCCGACGGGTGGCGACCAGGTCGGCCTGGGCCAGCACCTTGAGGTGGTGGCTCATGCCCGACTGACCGATGTCGAAGATCTGCGCCAGCTCCAGCACGCCGAAGGAATCGTTGGCCAGGGCGCGCAGTACATTCAGGCGCAACTCGTCGCCACTGGCCTTGCACAGGGCGGCCAGTGCCTCGCGTTGTTCCGGGATCGCTTGCGCACGAAGGTTCATGGTGCGGGAGTCTAGACAGGCATCGTTGCCCTAGCAAGGCCTATATCAAAAAGTTTTGATATTGCAGGCCTGCTACCCGATCACCCTCACCCTGGCCTTGCCATTGCGCCGATCATCGGACCAATGCACGCCGCCTGCTGCTTAAATGTTTGCCCCAAGCGCCCCAGTGGGCGAAAATGGCCGCCTTTTTCGTAATACCACCTATTCAAGCCCCCAGGAGATCAGCGATGCCCAGCCGTCGTGAACGTGCCAACGCCATTCGTGCCCTTAGCATGGATGCCGTGCAAAAGGCCAACAGCGGCCACCCCGGTGCCCCCATGGGCATGGCGGATATCGCCGAAGTTCTTTGGCGCGACTACCTCAAGCACAACCCGAGCAACCCGGCATTTCCCGATCGCGACCGCTTCGTGCTGTCCAACGGCCACGGCTCGATGCTCATCTACTCGCTGCTGCACCTGACTGGCTACGACCTGTCGATCGACGACCTCAAGGGCTTCCGTCAACTGCACAGCCGTACCCCTGGCCACCCGGAGCACGGTTACACCCCCGGGGTGGAAACCACCACCGGCCCGCTCGGCCAAGGCATCGCCAACGCCGTGGGCTTCGCCCTGGCCGAAAAGGTCATGGCGGCCCAGTTCAACCGTGACGGCCACACCATCGTCGACCACAACACCTACGTGTTCCTGGGCGATGGCTGCATGATGGAAGGCATCTCCCACGAAGTGGCCTCACTGGCCGGCACCCTGGGGCTGAACAAGCTGATCGCCTTCTACGACGACAACGGCATTTCCATCGACGGCGAAGTGCATGGCTGGTTCACCGACAATACCCCGGCGCGCTTCGAAGCCTACAACTGGCAGGTGATCCGCAACGTCAACGGCCACGACGCCGAAGAGATCAAGACGGCCATCGAGACCGCCCGCAAGAGCGACCGTCCGACCCTGATCTGCTGCAAGACCACCATCGGCTTCGGTTCGCCGAACAAGCAGGGCAAGGAAGAGTCCCACGGCGCGCCGCTGGGCAACGACGAAATTGCCCTGACCCGTCAGGCATTGGGCTGGAACCACGGCCCGTTCGAAATCCCTGCCGACATCTATGCCGAGTGGGACGCCAAGCAAGCCGGTGCCAAGGCCGAAGCCGAGTGGAACCAGCGTTTCGAGGCCTACGCCCAGGCTCATCCGGAGCTGGCCGCAGAGTTCAAGCGCCGCATGGCCGGTGACCTGCCTGCCGATTTCAGCGAAAAGGCCCAGGCCTACATCGAGGAAGTGGCGGCCAAGGGCGAAACCATCGCCAGCCGCAAGGCCAGCCAGAATGCCCTGAACGCCTATGGCCCGATGTTGCCTGAATTCCTTGGCGGCTCGGCGGACCTGGCCGGTTCCAACCTGACCCTGTGGAAGGGTTGCAAGGGTGTGGAAGCCGGCGACGCCAGTGGTAACTACGTGTTCTACGGCGTACGTGAGTTCGGCATGACCGCCATCATGAACGGCGTGGCACTGCACGGCGGTCTGGTGCCTTACGGCGCGACTTTCCTGATGTTCATGGAATATGCCCGCAATGCCGTGCGCATGTCGGCGTTGATGAAACAGCGCGTTATCCACGTCTACACCCACGACTCCATTGGCTTGGGCGAAGACGGCCCGACCCACCAGCCGATCGAGCAGTTGACCAGCCTGCGCACCACGCCGAACCTGGACACCTGGCGCCCGGCAGATGCCGTGGAGTCGGCCGTGGCCTGGAAGAACGCCCTGGAGCGCAAGGATGGCCCATCGGCGCTGATCTTCTCGCGCCAGAACCTGCAGCACCAGGCTCGCGATGCGCAGCAGCTCGCTGCCATCAGCCGTGGCGGCTACGTGCTCAAGGATTGCGCGGGCGAGCCGGAGCTGATCCTGATCGCCACCGGCTCGGAAGTGGGCCTGGCCGTTCAGGCCTACGACAAGCTGACCGAGCAGGGCCGCAACGTGCGCGTGGTGTCCATGCCGTCGACCAGCGTGTTCGATGCCCAGGATGCTGCCTACAAGCAGTCGGTGTTGCCGTTGGAAGTCAGCGCCCGTATCGCCATCGAAGCGGCCCATGCGGACTTCTGGTACAAGTACGTCGGCCTCGAAGGCCGCGTCATCGGCATGACCACCTACGGTGAGTCGGCGCCGGCTTCGGCACTGTTCGAAGAATTCGGCTTCACCCTGGAGAACATCCTGGGTACTGCCGAAGAGCTGCTGGAAGACTGATGTATCAGGGAGGGCAGGATGCCCTCCTGGTCGTGCGAGGGGAGGGCGTCGCCCTCCATCGCGCCATGAGGCCGCTTCCACAGGTACTACCCTGCCAGCAACGGCGTGGTACCTGTGGAAGCGGCCTTGTGCCGCGATAGGCCGCCATGCGGCCTCGAAGCCATCACGCTTAGCGAGTCAACGAATGTCCCACTTGCGTCCCTATAAAGTTGCACTCAACGGTTATGGCCGTATCGGCCGCTGTGTTCTGCGCGCGCTGTTCGAGCGGGGCAGCAGGGCCGATTTCGAGATCGTCGCACTCAACGACCTGGCCGACCAGGCCAGCCTGGAATACCTCACCCGCTTCGACTCCACCCACGGGCGCTTTCCCGGCGAGGTCAAGGTCGATGGCGATTGCCTGCATATCAATGGCGATTGCGTAAAGGTGATGCGCAGCGCCACGCCCGAAGGCATCGACTGGGCAGCCCTGGACGTGGACCTGGTCCTGGAGTGTTCCGGGGCCTACAACACCCGTGCCGATGGCCAGCGCTTTCTTGAGGCGGGTGCGCCACGGGTGCTGTTTTCCCAGCCCATGGCCAGCGAGGCCGACGTCGATGCCACGGTGGTCTACGGTATCAACCAGGATTGCCTGACCGGCACTGAGCGCCTGGTCTCCAATGCTTCGTGCACCACCAACTGCGGTGTACCGCTGCTGAGGGTGCTGGATCAGGCATTTGGCATCGACTACGTACAGATCACCACCATTCACTCGGCCATGAACGATCAGCCGGTGATCGACGCCTATCACCATGAAGACCTGCGCCGTACCCGTTCGGCGTTCCAGTCGGTGATTCCGGTGTCCACCGGGCTTGCGCGCGGCATCGAGCGCCTGCTCCCGGAACTTGCCGGGCGAATCCAGGCCAAAGCGGTACGCGTGCCGACGGTCAACGTCTCGTGCCTGGACATCACCTTGCAGACCGCTCGCGACACCACCGCAGCCGAGGTCAACAGGGTGCTGCGCGAGGCCGCGCTGACCGGGCCGCTCAAAGGCCTGCTGGCCTATACTGAGCTGCCCCACGCCAGTTGTGATTTCAACCACGACCCGCATTCGGCCATCGTCGATGCCAGCCAGACCCGTGTATCAGGCCCGCGCCTGGTCAACCTGCTGGCCTGGTTCGACAACGAATGGGGGTTTGCAAACCGTATGCTCGACGTCGCCGGACATTTTCTGCACGTCGTCCACCCAAACCGCAACAAACAGCCCTGAAGGACCGCATTCATGACCGTGTTGAAGATGACCGACCTCGACCTGCAAGGTAAGCGCGTACTGATTCGCGAAGACCTGAACGTGCCTGTCAAGGACGGTGTGGTGACCAGCGATGCGCGCATCCAGGCGGCGCTGCCGACCATCAAGCTGGCCTTGGAAAAGGGCGCGGCGGTGATGGTCTGCTCGCACCTGGGCCGCCCCACCGAAGGTGAATTCTCTGCCGAAAACAGCCTCAAGCCGGTTGCCCAGTACCTGAGCCAGGCGCTGGGCCGCGACGTACCACTGGTGGGTGACTACCTCGATGGCGTCGAGATCAAGGCCGGCGAGCTGGTGCTGTTCGAGAACGTGCGCTTCAACAAGGGCGAGAAGAAGAACGCCGATGAGCTGGCCCAGCAGTACGCGGCATTGTGCGACGTGTTCGTGATGGACGCCTTCGGCACGGCGCACCGCGCCGAGGGTTCTACCCATGGCGTTGCCAAGTTCGCCAAGGTCGCGGCGGCTGGCCCGTTGCTGGCAGCTGAGCTGGATGCCCTGGGCAAGGCGCTGAAGGCCCCGGCCAAGCCAATGGCCGCCATCGTTGCCGGTTCCAAGGTTTCCACCAAGCTGGACGTGCTCAACAGCCTGAGCTCGGTATGCGATCAGCTGATCGTCGGTGGCGGCATCGCCAACACCTTCCTGGCGGCTGCCGGGCACCCGGTCGGTAAGTCGCTGTACGAGCCTGATCTGGTCGAAACGGCCAAGGCCATTGCCGCCAAGGTCAGCGTGCCGCTGCCTGTCGATGTGGTGGTTGCCAAGGCCTTTGCCGAAGACGCCGAAGCCACCGTCAAGGCCATTGCCGATGTCGCTGCCGACGACATGATCCTGGACATCGGCCCGCAGACCGCCGCCCAGTTCGCCGACTTGCTCAAGTCCTCCAAGACCATCCTGTGGAATGGCCCGGTCGGCGTATTCGAGTTCGATCAGTTCGGCAATGGCACCCAGGTGCTGGCCAAGGCGATCGCCGACAGCGCCGCGTTCTCCATTGCCGGTGGCGGTGATACCCTGGCGGCCATCGACAAATATGGCGTCAGCCAGGATATCTCCTACATTTCTACCGGTGGCGGCGCCTTCCTCGAATTCGTCGAAGGCAAAGTCCTGCCAGCGGTGGCCATGCTCGAAGAGCGGGCCAAAGCCTGATGAACACGGCGCCTGGCAAAAGGAGTGGCCTGGTGGCCAAGCAGTTGCCTGTGTTGCTGCTGGCCGGGCTGCTGAGCGCCTGCGCCGGCAGCCCGGATGCCCAGGACGACCCGGCGCAACCGCCCAAGGGCGGGTGCTATCAGTCCGAATGGCAAGCCGAAACCGTGCCGGTGATCAGCAAGCGCGTAGGCCCGGAAGGCCTGGAAAAGTACGACGAAGAGCACCAGCGCAAGGCGCCAGGCTGCCCTTGATCGGGCCGCCGGCAACCTGCAGGCCGGTTTGTGGTCTTGGAGAAGGGCCGTGTACTGCCCATCGAGGTAATTGAATGAAAGCGCTCTTGGCCGTAATGGCCCTGGCGACACTGGCAGGATGTTCACTGCTGCAACCGGCGCAGACCGCGCCGGCGGACAACTGGACCCGCTGGGTCTGCGACACCCAGGCCGAAGTGCTGTGGCGGTTTGCCGACCCGCAGCGGGACCAGGTCGACGTGCGTCTTGGTGGCGGCGACCAGGTGTACCGGCTCAAGGCCGAGCCCGGCGCGTCCGGCGCGCTGTACAGCGACGGCATGCTGGCGTTCCACACCCAGGGTGAGGAAGGCCTGGTGTACTGGGTGGCGACCAACGATCTGATAGGGCGGGGCTGCAAGGCACCGTGACTGGCCGGGCCGCTAGGCTCTGTGTGAAAAGCCTAGGTGGCCCACACTACTTGAACAGCAACCGCCCCTGCGGCAGGCTTGCACGAAACAACGACGCTTGTCGGGAGAGAGATACACAATGGCACTCATTAGCATGCGCCAGATGCTGGACCACGCCGCCGAGTTCGGTTACGGCGTACCGGCTTTCAACGTCAACAACCTCGAGCAGATGCGCGCCATCATGGAAGCGGCTGACAAGACCGACTCCCCTGTGATCGTCCAGGCCTCGGCTGGTGCGCGCAAGTACGCGGGTGCGCCGTTCCTGCGCCACCTGATCCTGGCGGCCATCGAAGAATTCCCGCATATCCCGGTGTGCATGCACCAGGATCACGGCACCAGCCCGGATGTCTGCCAGCGTTCCATCCAGCTGGGCTTCAGCTCGGTCATGATGGACGGCTCGCTCGGCGAAGACGGCAAGACCCCGACCGACTACGAATACAACGTGCGCGTCACCCAGCAGACCGTTGCCATGGCCCATGCCTGTGGTGTGTCGGTAGAAGGCGAACTGGGTTGCCTGGGCTCGCTGGAAACCGGCATGGCCGGTGAAGAAGACGGTATCGGTGCCGAAGGCGTGCTCGACCACAGCCAGATGCTGACCGACCCTGAAGAAGCGGCCGACTTCGTCAAGAAGACCCAGGTCGATGCCCTGGCCATCGCCATCGGCACCAGCCATGGTGCGTACAAGTTCACCAAGCCGCCTACCGGTGACGTGCTGGCCATCGACCGCATCAAGGAAATCCACAAGCGCATCCCCGACACCCACCTGGTGATGCACGGCTCTTCCTCGGTACCGCAGGAGTGGCTGGCGATCATCAACCAGTACGGCGGCGACATCAAGGAAACCTACGGTGTGCCGGTCGAGGAAATCGTCGAAGGCATCAAGTACGGCGTGCGCAAGGTCAACATCGACACCGACCTGCGTCTGGCGTCCACCGGTGCCATCCGTCGTCACATGGCCATGAACCCAAGCGAGTTCGACCCGCGCAAGTTCTTCGCTGAAACCGTAAAAGCCATGCGCGACGTGTGCATCGCCCGTTACGAAGCATTCGGCACTGCCGGCCATGCCTCGAAGATCAAGCCGATCTCCCTGGAAGGCATGTTCCAGCGCTACGCCAAAGGCGAGTTGGCTGCAAAGGTCAACTAAGCCACCCGGCCTCGAAAAAACCCGCAGCGATGCGGGTTTTTCGTTTCTGGCAGTGGCTGCGAAACCGATCTGCCGTTGCGTATCACAGAATGTCAGCGAAACCGCTATCGGTCGGCTACCTTCAGTCAGTGACTGATGGTTTTGGCTTGTGATGCGTGCTATCAGCTCATGCCTGGGGTAAAACTGGATCCAACGGCCAGTTTGTAGTCGGTCATATAACAGAGATGCAGCATGGATGGCGCTCACCTTCAACTCATGCCACAGGATGGCAGCTCGGTGCTTCTGGTAGTCGACGATTACCCGGAGAACCTCATCAGTATGCAAGCCTTGTTGTCGCGCCAGGATTGGCAGGTGCTGACGGCAAGTTCGGGCCGAGAAGCCCTGAGCGCGTTGTTGGAAAACGATGTCGACCTGGTTTTACTCGATGTGCATATGCCCGAGATGGACGGCTTCGAAGTCGCTCGTCTGATGCGTGGCAGCCAGCGAACCCGGCTTACGCCCATCATTTTCCTGACAGCCAACGAGCAGTCCCAGGCCGCCGTGTTGAAAGGCTATGCCAACGGCGCCGTGGACTACATGTTCAAGCCGTTCGACCCTCAGATTCTCAAGCCCAAGGTTCAGGCCCTGCTCGACCAGCAGCGCAATCGGCGGCGTTTGCAGGCGCTGACCCGTGAACTCGACGAAGCCCGCGCCTTCAATGCATCCATTCTGGACAATGCGGCCGAGGGTATTGTGGTGGTGGATGCAGGCGGCATCATCCGCTTCGCCAACCCGGCTGTCTGTTCCCTGCTGGCAACGCCTATCGAACTGTTGCAGAACGTCGACCTGCTGGGGCTGTTGCAGCTGAGCACGCCGAGTACGTGGCAGGATTCGGCGTTCTACCAAAGCTACCTGGCCAGGCGCATCTACCGCCTGCACGACGCCCAATTGCGTCGCCCGGGCGGCGAGCTGCTGCCGGTGGCCCTGTCCTGTGCGCCCCTGCCTGCCGAGCAGCAGGCGATGGTGGTGACCGTGCTGGACATGTCGGCGGTGCACAACCTGCACCAACAGCTCGAATACCAGGCCATTACCGACCCACTTACCGGCCTGCTTAACCGCCGTGGGTTCTACCAGGCGGCCGAAGGGGCATTGCTGCGCAATGAGCGCTCCGACCGGGCGCAGGCCTTGATGTACATGGACCTGGATGGCTTCAAGCGTATCAACGATTCCCTCGGCCACGATGCAGGTGACCGGGTATTGCGCTGGGTGGCCGAGCAGCTCAAGGATTGTCTGGGCAGTGAAGCCCTGCTGGCGCGCATGGGCGGAGACGAATTCACCGCGCTGTTCGACGGCTTGCCCTATGCCGAGCAAGCCGGGCGCTACGCCGAGCGGCTGCTCGAGCGCATTGCCATCAGCCACCAGATCGATGGGCTGGACGTATGCCTGGGCGTGAGCATCGGCATCGCTACCTACCCCGACTGCGGTGGCAACGTCGAAGGCTTGCTGCGCGCAGCCGACGCGGCCATGTACGCTGCCAAGCAGGCAGGGCGCCAGCAGTATCGCTTCTACGACCAGGAGCTCAATGGCCGCGCCCGTTCCCGCCTGATGCTCGAAGACGGCGTGCGTACGGCCATCGAGCAGCAGGATTTTACCTTGGTGTATCAGCCGCAAGTGGCCTTCGCCGATGGTCGCCTGCGCGGCTTCGAAGCCCTGCTACGCTGGCAGCACCCCAGCGTTGGCGATGTGCCGCCAGGCCTGTTCATTCCCCTGCTCGAGGAAGCGCGGCTGATCAACCGCCTGGCCGGCTGGATCTACGGACAGAGTGCTGCCCAGCGCCAGGCCTGGTACCAATGCTTTGCGACCGACATTGTGTTGGGCATCAGCCTGAGCCGGGCCCAGTTCGTCTCGCCAAGCCTGGTCGAGGAGCTGCAACGGGTCATCCAGCGCTATAGCCTGCAGCCAGCGCACCTGGAAGTGGAAGTGGCCGAAACCTCGCTCATGTACAACATCGATGCGGCGGTCAAGCAGGTCGACCGGTTGCGCGCGCTGGGTGTACGTGTGGCGCTGGACGATTTCGGCGCCGGTGACTGCTCACTGCGTATGCTGCGCGATTTGCCCATCGATACCCTGAAACTCGATCGCCACCTGGTGGCGCGCCTGCCGGAGGCGTCGGCCGATGCGGCGCTGGCACGCAGCGTCATCGGGCTGTGTGCCGATTACGGGATCACCGTGATTGCCGAGGGCGTGGAAACCCAGGCCCAGGCTCAATGGCTCAAAGCCGCAGGCTGCCAATACGTTCAGGGCTTCTTGGTAGCGCACCCTATGACAGCTGCCGATGCCGGCAACTTCCCGGCAATTTTCCCCTGGCCTGCCCCGCCAGCGGGTTAGAATTGGCGTTCGTTACGCCGACTGTACTGCCATGACCGTCCTACGCTACCTGCAAGCTTACCCACCGCACCTGCAACAACAGGTGCGGCAGATGATCGACAGCGACCGCCTTGGCGAATACCTGCACAAGCGCTACCCCGAGCGCCACGAGGTACAAAGCGACAAGGCCTTGTACGGCTACGCCCAGGAACTGCGCCAGCGTTTTCTGCGCAGTGCACCGCCACTGGACAAGGTGCTGTTCGACAGCCGGCTGGACCTGACCCACCGGGCGCTGGGCCTGAACACTGCCGTCTCTCGCGTGCAGGGCGGCAAACTCAAGGCCAAGAAGGAAATCCGCATCGCCTCGCTGTTCAAGGAGGCTGCGCCGCAGTTTCTGCGCATGATCGTGGTGCATGAGTTGGCCCACTTGCGCGAGCGTGACCACAACAAGGCGTTCTACCAGCTCTGTCAGCACATGGAGCCGGACTACCATCAACTGGAATTCGACCTGCGCGTCTACCTGACCTATCGGGAGTTGCCGGGTAACGCTTGAGGACCCGCAGCATGGAAATAAGCAAGACCAAGAGCAGTTTCTACCGCCGTCTTTATGTCGCCTGGCTGATCGACAGCCAGGCCGCTACCAGCGTGCCTGCGCTGATGGAGGCTACGGGCATGCCCCGGCGCACGGCCCAGGACACCCTTGCAGCGCTGGCCGATCTGGACATCGTCTGCACCTTCGAGCAGCAAGAAGGCGCGCGCAATCACGCAGGCCATTACCGCATAAAGGACTGGGGGGCCATCGACCGGCAGTGGATCGAGCGTCACCTGAATCAAATACGCAAGGTACTGGGTTATCCCTGACCTGTACCCGTTAAGTCCACTGCAATAAAAACCGTAGGTTCGGCCAGAATAGAGGCTAGATGACACTATTGGCCGCTGCCCCGACCAGAGCCTTTGTGTAAGCTCACCCGCAGTGTACGTTTCTTCACCGCGCAAGGGCTTGGGCATGCGGCTGATGCTTTGTGTTCTCGGGTTACTGGCCACTGTCATGGCGCCTCCGGCCGCCGCCTCCGGCAAGCTGCGCCTGGTATCGGATCATTGGCCGCCCTTCACCGACGCCAGTATGCCTGGCGGCGGTCTGGCCATCAGCATCGTGACCACGGCGCTGACGCGGGCGGGGTATAGCAGCAGCTTCGAGGAGGCACCCTGGGCTCGGGCCCTGGCAGGCGTCGGGGACGGTCGTTACGACATACTGATCAACGCCTGGCACAACGAATCGCGTGCGCGCATCGGACTTTTTTCCAGCGCCTACCTGAACAACCGTATCCGCCTGCTGCAGCGTAAGGGTGCGGGCCTGCATTATGAGCACATCTCGGACCTGTATCCCTACAGCATCGCCGTGGTGCGTGATTACGCCTACTCGAGCGCGTTCGACGGCAATACCCGCTTGCACAAGGTAGCGGTGAGTACATTTTCGTCCGCCGTGCGCATGCTGGCGGCAGGGCGTGTGAGCCTGGCCGTGGAGGACGAGTACGTGGCCCGCTATCACCTGCAGCGCGAGCCGGACAATGTGCGTGACAAGGTGGAGCTGGTGGAGCCTGCACTGGGCGAAAACCCGCTGCACATTCTGGTCAGCTTGAAGCACCCGGATCACCAATTGATCGTCGCTCGCTTCGACGCGGCCATCGCCGCCATGAAGGCCGATGGCAGTTATGAACGGTTACTGCATCAGTATGGTTTCTAGGCGAGCAGGGGTGGCGTTACGATGCGCCGGCTTGGCAATGGCTTCAGGATTGCAGCTTCGCAGCTCATGGTGCCGGGGGCCGCTCTGCGGCCCATCGCGGCACAAGGGCCGCTCCTACAAAGACCGCGTTTGCCTGCAAGTCGGTGCATCCAAAGGCAATCGATTTCTCGGGTGGGAGCGGCCTTGCCGGGGCGCCGGACCGGCCGCGATGGGCCGCAAAGCGGCCCCGGCAGTATGCGCTGCGAAGCTGAAATATCAGGCTATTGCATAGCCCCTACCAATCCGCTGTCCCTGGAGATTCGCCAGCCTGCGAAGACTAATCAAAGCTATTCATCCTTGCTCCAGACCTAACGCGAAGCGCCACCTGCCGGAGCATCCTTCTTGATCAAATGCGCCGCCAACGTACGCAGCGGAGCCAATTGGCGGCAGATCAGTGCCAGTTGCGTCTGTACCAGGCGCTGATGTTCATCCACCTCTTCGGGCATCTGCTCCAAGGCGTTGGCAAGCGCTTCTTCGGCATCGCTGTGAATCGCTACCGGTGAGCGCGCCGCCAGGCCATTGGCTATTTCCTCAAGGCTGTTTGCCAGGCGGCTGCCTGCGTCTTCGATCAAGTGCTCCCGTGCGTCGGCCGGCAGAGCCGTGTCACGGTGGGCGCCCAGTCCCGACAGGTAGCTGAGCAGGGTGTGCGACAGCACCAGGAAGCGGAAGCCCACATCGGCCTCCTTGCGAAAGTGGCCAGGCTCCATGAGCATGTTAGCCAAGGTCGTCGACAGGGCCGCATCGGCATTGTGGGCATTGCGCCGCGCCAGGCGATAGGCCAGGTCGTCGCGCTTGCCGTAGGCATATTGCTGCATGATCTGGCGCAGGTACTCGCTGGCACAGATCAGCGTGTTGGCCAAGGCCTTGTTCAAGCGGCGGCCTTGCCAGTCGGGCAGGAACAGGAACACGGCAAGAATGGCGATCAGGCTTCCGACCAGGGTGTCGAACAGCCGCGGCAGGAACAGCCCGTAGCCGTCGCCGATCTGGTTGAAGCAGAACAGCACCATCAGTGTGATCGCAGCGGTGGCCAGGGTGTAGCGCGTGGTTCGGTTGACGAAGAACACCACCCCCGCCACGACCGCGAACAGCGACTGGATGACCGGGTTGGGGAACAGGTCAAACAGCGCCCAGCCGACGGTCAGGCCCACGGCAGTGCCGATGATGCGCTGCACCAGTTTGCGCCGGGTTGCTCCGTAGTTGGGTTGGCACACGAACAGCGTGGTCAGGATGATCCAGTAGCCCTGGGTCGGGTGGATCAGGTGCACCATGCCGTAACCGATGGACAGGGCCAGCGGCAGGCGCAGGGCGTGGCGGAACAACAGCGAGGTGGGCGTCAATTGCGTACGCAGGCGCTTGCCCATGTCCTTGAGCGAGCGCGGCGAGCGGTCCAGCAAGCTGCTGTCGCTGGCATCGGCCAGGCTGTCAGGGTTGCTTGCGGCACCGAGCAGGCGATCGAGCGTGGCCAGGTTGGCCGCCAGTGCACGTAATGAACGCAGCAGCCCGCGCCAGGCCGGGTTGTTCTGGCCGCGCAGGTGTTCGAGCGAAGCGTTGAGGTCTTCGAGTGCCTCGGTAAAGCCGCTGGCCAACACGAAGGGTTGGCGCAACCGAATCGAGCGTGCAAGTTCCTGGCACGAGGCACCTTGCTTGCGCAGCAGGCGCTGGCACCGGAACATCACATCGCTGTGGAAGAAAGCTTCGGCCAGTGCATTGTAGGGGTAGTGGGAGGCGCTGACCCGCTCATGGATGTCCTGGGCCAGGAAGTAGAGTTTCAGGTAACGGCTGACCTTGGAGTTGGGCTGGCTGTTGCCCACCCGGTGCAGGATGATTTCCTTCGCCGCGTTGAGGGCCGCCACCACCTTGCCATTTTGCTGGGCGAGTTCGAGCCGACGTGCTTCGACGTCCAGGGTGCGGACAGGCTCGAACAGGCTGGCCTTGAGCTTGAGATAGCTGCCCAGTTCGAAGAACAGCTTCGCCAGGCTCTGCTGCACCGGCTGGTTGGAGAACAACGCCTGCCACAGCACCGAGAGCAGCCCATACCAGGCCGCGCCTGCCACCAGCAGCATGGGTTCGTGCCAGAAGTCCGTCACCTGCCCGCCGCGCTGGTCCACGCCGATCATCGTGTAGACCGCCGTGATGAGTGTTGCCGATGCGATGGCGCCGTAGCGCTCGCCCAGGGCGCCCAGCATGGTCAAGGCAAACGCTGCCAGGGCCAGGGCGCAGACGAAGATCAGGGGGTAGGGGAACAGCAGTTCGACCGCGAGCGCCGCGATGGCAAAACAGACCAGGGTGACCGCCAGGGCGCTGAGGCGGCCTTGCCAGCTGTCGTCGGTTTCAGCCAGGGCACTGGCGATGATGCCCAGAAACAACGGGATCAGCAGGGCCATTTCGTTCTGGTGCCAGCACAGGGCAAGGCTGCCGGTAAGGGCAATGGTCACCCTGATGCTATAGCTGAACTTGTCCTGGCCCCACAGGCGACGCAGTGAATGACGTAACGAGCTCGATGACATGATGGCCTGCCGGGCAGTGATCGTAGAAATACCGTAGCGATGAGCGGGGCCGCCAGGCGCCCCGCCACCCGCTATTGAGCACGTGCCAGCAAGAAGCGTTCCGTGCTGCGCGGTGGATTCTACCCTAGACGAACTGCGCTGCGGCGTTGGCCGATGCCCAAGCCCACTGGAAGTTGAAGCCGCCCAGGTGCCCCGTGACGTCCAGCACTTCACCGATGAAGTAAAGCCCCGGGCTCTTGAGCGACTCCATGGTCTTGGACGAGACCTCACGGGTGTCCACACCGCCCAAGGTCACCTCGGCAGTGCGGTAACCCTCGGTGCCGGCAGGCACCAGTTGCCAGCGTGCCAGCTTGTCGGCGATCAGGGCCAGTTCAGCCGGTGTGTACTGCTTCATCGGCTTGGATTCGAACCACTGCTCGGCCAGCAAAGTGGCCAGCTTGCGCGTGAACACCTCACCCAGCACGGTCTTGAGTTCAGCATTGCCGCGCTCGGTTTGCTGGGTCTGCAACCAGTCCAGCGCATCGCGGTCAGGCAGCAGGTTGATCTCAAGCGTATCGCCGGCTTCCCAGAACGATGAGACCTGCAGGATCGCCGGGCCGCTCAGGCCCCGGTGGGTGAACAGCAGGTTTTCACGGAAGCTGGTGCCGTTGCAGCTGGCGGTGCAGTCCAGCGAGGTGCCGGACAGCTCGGTGCACATGGCCTTGAGCTGGGGCTCGGTGATGGTGAATGGCACCAGGCCCGCGCGGGTCGGCAGCAAGGTATGGCCGAACTGTCGGGCCACCTGGTAGCCGAAACCGGTCGCACCCAACGTCGGGATGGACAGTCCACCCGTCGCGATCACCAGCGACTGGCAGGCGAATGGGCCGGCGCTGGTCTGCAGCAGGTAGCCGTTGTCGGTCTTGTCGATCTGCTCGATGCTGGTGTGCATGCGAATCTGGGCGCCGGCCTCGTCGCACTCGGCCAGGAGCATGTCGAGGATGTCGCTGGCCTTGTTGTCGCAGAACAGCTGGCCGAGCTTTTTTTCGTGGTAGGGCACGCCGTGCTTGCACACCAGCTCGATGAAGTCCCACTGGGTGTAGCGAGCCAGGGCCGACTTGCAGAAGTGCGCGTTGTGCGAAAGAAAGTTGCTCGGCTCGGTGTACAGGTTGGTGAAATTGCAGCGCCCGCCGCCGGACATCAGGATCTTCTTGCCTGGCTTGTTGGCGTGGTCGAGCAGCAGGACCCGGCGGCCTCGGCGGGCGCTGAGCTGGGCACACATCAGGCCGGCAGCGCCTGCGCCCAGGATGATCACGTCGGTGGAGTGCACGGTGTTACCTCATCAATAGCCGAGGCCGCGTTGCGGCCCATCGCAGGCAGGCCAGCGCCTACAGGGGCGGCAACTGGCTGGAGGCCTGTGATGATCCTGTAGGGGCTGGCTTGTCTGCGATAGGCTGCAACGCGGCCCGAAAAAATGTCAGACGATGCGGACTTTCAGGGAGCGGCCCTTGATCTTGCCGCTATTCAAGCGTTGCATGGCCTGCTTGGCCAGCGCCCGCTCCACCGCCACAAACGCCTGGAAATCAAAGATCGCAATCTTGCCCACCTGCTTGCCGGGGATACCGGCATCACCGGTCAGCGCACCGAGAATATCGCCCGGGCGCAGCTTGTCCTTGCGCCCGGCTGCGATGCACAGCGTACTCATGACCGGCAGCAGCGGCTCACCGCCCTTGTTCTTGAGACTGTCCAACAGGTCCCAGCGCAGCGGGCTCTTCTGCAAGGCTTCGATGGCCTGGGCGCGATGGCCTTCGGCAGGTGCGACCAGGCTGACCGCGATACCCTTCTCGCCAGCGCGGCCGGTGCGGCCCACGCGGTGCACGTGGATTTCGGCATCACGCGCCAGCTCTACGTTGATAACCATGTCCAGGCCGTCGATATCCAGGCCACGGGCGGCCACATCGGTGGCCACCAGCACCGAGCTGCTGCGGTTGGCGAACATGGTCAGCACCTGGTCGCGATCACGCTGCTCCAGGTCACCGTGCAGCGCCTGGGCCACGATGCCCTTGGCCGTAAGGTGGGCCACCACGTCTTCGCACTGCTGCTTAGTGAAGCAGAATGCCACGCAGGACTGCGGGCGATAATGGCCCAGCACCCGGGTAACCGCTTCAAGGCGCTGTTCGGGAGCGATTTCGATGAAGCGCTGCTCGATCTGGTTGTCGGTATGCAGGCTTTCGACTCTGACCTGCTGCGGGTCGCGCATGAAATCGGCCGCCAGCTGCTTGATGCCAGAGGGATAGGTGGCGGAGAACAGCAAGGTCTGACGGCGCGCTGGGGTCTTGGCGATGATGCTGGCGATGGCATCGAAGAAGCCCATGTCGAGCATGCGGTCGGCTTCGTCGAGGATCAGCGTGTTCAGGCCGCCCAAAACCAGCGTGCCCTTGTCCAGGTGCTGCTGGATGCGGCCCGGGGTGCCGACGATGATGTGCGCGCCGTGCTCCAGAGAGGCGATCTGCGGGCCCAGCGACACGCCGCCACACAGCGTCAGGATCTTGATGTTGTCTTCGGCACGGGCCAGGCGACGCAGTTCCTTGGCCACCTGGTCGGCGAGCTCGCGGGTAGGGCACAGCACCAGCGCCTGGCAGCCGAAGTACCGAGGGTTGATCGGGTTGAGCAAGCCGATACCGAAGGCGGCGGTCTTGCCGCTGCCGGTCTTGGCCTGGGCGATCAGGTCCTGGCCCTTGAGAATGACCGGCAGGCTCTGGGCCTGGATCGGCGTCATCGAGGTGTAGCCGAGAGCGTCCAGGTTGGCCAGCATGGCGGCGGACAACGGCAAGGTGGCAAAGGCGGTGGAATCGGTGGTCACGAGGCGGGCCTGCGGTGCGAAGCGAAAAATGCTGCACAGTCTACCAGCCCCGACGCCATTCGCCCTAAGACTCCACGTGCTCTTCCGGACGACGGGCACGCCTTCCGTCCGTCGGCGCCAGTTGCAGGAAGATGGCCGCCGCCAGCATGGCCATGATGCCGATGGTGAAGAACGTCAGCTGGAACGCACCCAGGGTGGTTTCCACGCCTTCGGCGCTGCCTGCTGCCGTGAAGCCGCCCAGCAGCGCGCCAGCACAAGCCACCCCCAGGCTCAGCGACAGCTGGGCCACCACCGACAACAAGCTGTTGCCGCTACTGGCGCTGGCATCGTCCAGGTCGATCAGCGTCACCGTGTTCATGGCAGTGAACTGCAGGGAGTTCACGGCGCCCAGCAGGCCCAGTTGCACCAGCAGCAACCAGTACGGGGTCTGCTCGTCCACCAGGCCCAGGCCAGCGAGCAGCACGCCCAGCAGCACCGTGTTGCCAGTCAGGATGATGCGGTAACCGAGCCGTTCGATCAGCGGCCTGGCGACGGACTTGGCGACCATGGCCGCCGCCGCCAAGGGGATCATGCTCATGCCCGCCTGGGCCGGTGAATACCCAAGCGCTACCTGAAGCAGCAGCGGTACCAGGAACGGCAGTGCACCGCTGCCCAGGCGGGCGAACAGGTTGCCCAGGATACCGATGGCGAAGGTACGTACGCGGAACAGGCTCGGAGAGAACAACGGCTCCGGGTCGCGCCCGGCTCGCAGCCAGTAGGCCGCCAGGCAGGCCATGCCGGCGAACAGCAGCAACATGACGCGCAAGTGCGGCAGGTGCAGCTCGCCCAGGCCTTCCATGGCGATGGTGATCAGCACCATCGCGGCGCCGAACAGCAAAAAGCCCGGCCCGTCGAACGTAGTGCGCTCGGCGCCGCGCAGGTCGGGTATGAACTTCCAGACGGCGTAACAGCCCAGCAGGCCGACCGGCAAGTTAAGCAGGAAGATCCAGTGCCAGCTCAGGATCTCCACCAGCCAGCCACCTACCGTGGGGCCCAGCAATGGCCCGAGCAGACCAGGGATGGTGATGAAGCTCATGATGCGCACCAGTTCGGTGCGAGGGTAGGCGCGCAGCACCACCAGCCGGCCGACCGGCAGCATCAGCGCCCCGCCGAGCCCTTGCACGATCCGCGCGAAGATCAGAAAGCCCAGGCTGTTGGCCACTGCGCACAGCAACGAGCCGAAACTGAACAGCAGGATGGCGCTGAAGAAGATGCGCTTGGTGCCGAAACGGTCGGCGATCCAGCCCGAGGCGGGGATCAGCAAAGCCACGGTGAGCATGTACGAAATGATCACACCCTGCATGCGCAAGGGGTCTTCGGCCAGGGAGCGGGCCATGGCGGGCAGCGCGGTGTTGAGAATGGTGCCGTCCAGCGACTGCATGAAGAAGGCGATCGCCACCACCCATGGCAGCCAGCGGGCGGTGATGGGGTCGAGCGGGTTGCGTTCGGGCATGACGTCCTCGTCTGTCTGTACTGGCCTCTCGACGGCAAGCGCCGCGCCTACGGGGCGGGGCAGGCGTGGCTACCGCCGTGAGATGGCCGGCAAAATCCAATCACAATGTCAGCGTCAGCGCTTTGACCAGCGCGCCGGGCAAATGACTCGATCCGGTGCTGCGTTGCCCGTAAGTGCTGGTCGACAGAATCAGCTCCCGCTCGCACGTCAACGCCTCCAGTTGCTCGCCCAGCAGGTTGTACAGGCTGTCATCGAAGCGCATCGTGTTGACCGGCCCCTGGATCTGCCCGTCCTGCACCCAGAACGTGGCGAAGCGGGTCAGGCCGGTCATGCGCGCTGCGGGCAGGTCGGAGTAGTTCAAGTACCACAGGTTGCTGATGTACAGGCCGGTGCCGAGCCGCTCCAGAACCTGTTCACGGGGTAATTGGCCGGGTGCGAGGCTGAGCGCACAGGGCGACTCGTGGCTGTCGGCCCCGTTAGCCAACACCCCGAACTCGGCCGCGCTGCGCGCGCAAACCAGGCGTCGTGCTGGCTTGCCCTGCTCGATCAGCGCCACGTCCAGGCGCGGTGAGCCCTCGTCGGAGAACGCTGGACTCAGTGAGCCGCTGACCTGCTCGGTGAAGCTGATCAGTGGGCTCAGGGTGGCGTCACCGCTGTACAACCGCTGCAGGGCACTGCTGCCGGTCGCCAGGGCCTGCGCCGAGAAGCCACCCCAGCACAGCATGCCGGCGATTTCGTCCATGGCCGCTGGCGCCAGGTAGGCGCGGTAGCTGCCCGGTTGCAGTACCACCGGCGCACGCCCCAGGTAGCCCAACTGCGCCCGAGCCTGACGCAGGCGGGCGGTGAAGTCGTCGGCACGCCATACCTGCCCGGCATAGTTGGCCTTGACCGCCTGGCCGCTCTCGTGGAACAGGCTCCAGTCGATGTTGAAGCTATTGGCCTGGTGCCAGCCAAAGGCGCCGAACGAGCTGGCGAAACCCCGCCAGATCGGGCCTGCGGCATAAATGCCGACCAGGTCCAGGTCACCGGCTTCCTGTTCCAGCAGGGCCAGCACCTCATTCAGGTCGGGCAGGGCCTGCGTCTGTTGGCTATCACTGCGCCAGGCACTTTCATCCAGCCTCAGGTACGGGTCTGCCGCCAGTAGCGGCAGCATCTGGCGCAGTTGCGACAGGGCATCGAGCAGGCGCTGGCGGTCCAGGTGCGCATCACCGCTAAGGGTCACTTGTTGCTCGGCCTGACGACCAGCGTGGATCAAGCGCAGGTGAGCACTGGCCTGGCTCACCTCGCCCGCCTGACGGACCTTGGCGTGGTTAAAGCGCACGAATTGCGACTGCTCGGCGCTCAACCCCAGGGTGTAGTGTTCGCCTGCTTGCAGGGCAGCGCCCAGGGTGTCGATGAGTGATTGGAAGGCCTGTTTCATCATGCATCTCCTCCAAACACGTCGATGGCGCTGAACACGCAAGCTGGCGAGGCGTGCCCAACCCGGATCACCTGGTTGGGCTCGCCCTTGCCACAATTGGGCGTCCCCAGGACCTGGAAGGTGCTGCGGTCGCCGACGGCGGCCAAGTTGCGCCAGAACCGTGCGGAAATGCCGCGGTAGTTGGGGTTCTTCACGATGCCCTTGAGTTCGCCATTCTCGATCAGTTGGCCCCATTCGCAGCCGAACTGGAACTTGTTGCGCGCATCGTCGATGGACCAGGACCGGTTGGTGCGCATCAGGATGCCATGCTCGATACCTGCGATCAGCTGATCCAGGGACTGGTCGCCCGGCTCTATGTTCAGGTTCGCCATGCGGTCGATCGGCGCCCGGTTCCAGCCGCAGGCGCGGCTATTGGCCACGCCGCCAAGACCAGAGCGGAACTGGGAAAGGGCACCGCCCAGCGGGCGCAGCAGCACGCCGTCCTGAATGAGAAATTGCTTGCTGGCCGGCGTGCCATCGTCGTCGTGGCTGTAGCTGGCCAGCTCTTCGTTCAAGGTCGGGTCGAAGGTTACGTTCAGCAGGGAAGAGCCGTACTGCAACTGGCCAAAGTCACTGGCTTTGACGAAGCTGGTACCGGCGTAGTTGCGCTCATCGCCCAGGATGCGGTCCATCTCCAAGGGGTGGCCGATGGATTCGTGGATCTGCAGCATCATCTGGTCAGGCATCAACAGCAGGTCGCGTACGCCGCTGGGCGTGTTCGGCGCCTGCAGCAATTGCAGGGCCTGGTCGGCAACCTGCCGGGCCGAGCCCCTCAGGCCGCAGCGCTCGATGATTTCGAAGCCGCCCTGCTGACCGAAGTTCTCCCTGCCCAGGCTGCGGCTCTGGCTGTCCTGGCCATCGCTGGCCGTCACGGCCAGGCCAGGGAACAGAAAGCGCTGGGCCTGGCGCAGTTCGGCACCGGCCGAGTTCAGGTAAGTCTGCTCGACCAGGCTCATGCCAAGGCTTGCCTGCCAGTCCACCAGGCGCGAGTCCGACGGCACGCTGGCCGACTCTTCGGCGAGCAAGCCGAGGCAGTCGGCAAGGCCCGGCATCGGTTGGTCGAAATGAGGCGAAAGGTAATCGTGGCGCCCGGTCGGCACAGGCTGTTCGCGCAGGTCCAGCAGGCTGTAGCGGGCAATCTGTCGAGCGAGGGTTTCAGCCTGCTCCAATGCGCGCTGCAGGCCACTCTGGGACAGATCGGCCGTGGCGGCGTAGGCCTCCACACCGTTGATGCGCACGGTCAGCATGGCGCCCTCGTCCTGGCTCAAGGCAGGCGGCTCGGCGACGTTGCGGCGCACGGACAATGCCTGGTGCGACTGCCTGACATGGCGCAAGGAAAACAGATCGGCCGTGCTGCGCAGGGCGGCGAAGCGCTGGCGCAGCAGGGTGCTGGAATCGAACATGGACAAGCCTCCGGATACACGGTGGCTCCCTGGAACCACGCGCTGGGCAATGCCGAGACGGGCCGCGCTGCGGGCTCGGGCAATGCCGGGTCATTATGGCAGCCTACTGATGTGCTGGTCAGGCATTAACGGGCGTTTGCGTTGCGGCGAACTCTGAGTCGGCTTCTTTTTGAATCGCAGCCTTGAGCACTGCGTGCAAATGCACGGCCACAGGGTGCGCGGTGTCTGTCAACAGGTAGATGCCGTGCGCGGGAAGCGTCGGCAGGTCCTGGTCATGCAAAAAGACGAGCGAGTCGTCGGCTTCGAGCTCCTCGACGATGCCAACTGCCAGGCCACTTTTGACACAGGCCAGTACCGCATGCCAGTTGGCACTTTCCAGCAGGATACGGTACGCAATGCCTTCGGCTTTCAATGCCTGTACCGCTGCCTCCCGGTAGGGACAGCCCTTTAGCTGCAATGCCAGAGGTAGCGGGCGGCTGTGATCGCGGATGAAGCCCTTCGCGGCGGCCCAACGGGGTTTTGTGGGGCGCAGCCAGTCACCCTGTTGGATGTGCTCGCTGCTGACCGCCACGGCCAGGTCCAGTTGCTGCCTGGCAAACAGGTCCAGCAACTGCGCGCTGGAGCACGCCACAGCTTCCAGCTCCATCTTCGGATTACTGGCAACGAATACCGGCAGGCATTCACTCATGAGCGTGGCGGCATAGCCATCCGGTACCCCCAGACGGACTTTGCCTGTCAGTTGCCGGGGGGACAGCGTCGCCAGCAGCTTGTCGTGGGCGATCAGAAAGCGTGTCGCCTCGCCCAGTAGATGCCGGCCTGCGGGGGTGAGCTCCACTGCCTGGTTGCTGCGCGCAAACAGCTGTTGGCCAACCTGCTCTTCGAGCTTCTGTATCTGCGTGGTCACCGCTGAAGGACTGCGATGGACATAGTCTGCCGCTGCGTTGAAACGACCGAGTCGAGCCACGGCCTGAAAAGTTCGCAACACATTGATATCTAGACCTTTGCCCATGAAAGCACCTGGTTTGGCTGGATCGAATCAGCACTTCGATTTAATCAACTGTACAGGCTTTATACCCCTTCCTAAGGTGAGGTCAACGAATGTCCAACTGCCGAAATGCCTAGGCAGCGGGCACCGGATAACAGCGTGCCTGCGCTCTGCGCCTAGCCAAGAGGCTGAGTTTGTTTAATGAGCGCTTGGCTGATCGGGTAGAGGTGGGTGGCCGTAAATCCACTCTTTACCATCGCCCGCGTCATTTGGAGGTGTAGAGATGCAACATAACTGGCCCTCCCACATTTTCCTGCAAACAACCTTTGTCCTGTCCTGGAGTTCCGGTTTCATTGGCGCCCGGCTCGGCACGCAGGATGCAGGCGCAGTGAACTTGCTGTTCTGGCGCTTCCTGTTGGTCAGTCTTTGTTTATTGCCGTTTGTTTTGCATCGATTACGTAACCTGTCCTGGGCGCAAGTTCGCTACAACGCGGTCATCGGCTTCCTGGCTCAGTTCGCTTACCTGATCAGTGTCTACATTGCCATACGCGGTGGCTTGCCTGCGGGGATAGCCGCCATCATCTGCGCGCTGCAGCCCCTGATCACGGCGGCGATGGGTAGTGCGGATCAGCAGGAGCGAAGCGGCAGGCAGGAGTGGCTTGGGCTGGTACTCGGGTTTGCCGGGGTCAGTGTGGTGATTCTTGGTGAGTACAGCCTGTCTTCCACTCGGCTCGAGCTATGGCTGTATGCGCTGCCGCTGATTGCCGCGATCACGTTATCGATCGCCACCCTTTACCAACGGCGACAGTCGGTCATGGGCACGGATCACAGTAAAGAGGGCTTGTTGATGCCGCTCTTCCTGCAATCGAGCGCGACGCTGGTACTGCTCAGTGTCACAGGAGTGCCGTTGCGCCTGATCGAGCTGCCCAGCAGTGCTCAGGTATGGGTGGCGGTGGCGTGGTTGACCTTGTTTTCGACCTTCATCGCCTACCTGAGCCTGTGGATACTCTTGACCAAACTGTCGGCAACACGGGTGTCCGCGTTGGTTTACCTGGAACCCCCTGTAACGCTCATTTGGGCGGCGTTGATGTTCGGCGATGCCATTCATTGGACGACCTACCTGGGTATCGCGATAGTCGCCACTGGCATTGCCATCACCCGCACCGCTCGACGTGTGCCGTCAGCAGGGGAGTGCCCGCAACGATGAGCGGGCCAAGGCCACTTTCTAGAACCACTCTTGTTGCATGTTCAAGCTGGTGTCATCGCGCGCTTCAAGCAAGGCCAGGTCTGCATGGCAGCCCGGTATTTCGCAGGTCAGGAAATACCGGGCTGCCTGCAGCTTGCCGAGGTAGAAGTCGCGGTCAGCCGCGGCGCGCTGAAGCAGACCGAGTTCGGCATGAATCGCCTGTTCCAGCCAGCGCCAGCCAATCACGCAATGGCCGAAGACCTTGAGGTAAAGGGCCGAGTTGGCCAGGGCGCCGGCGACCTTGCCCTGGGCCAGGTCGCCGAGCAGGGCAAGGGTGACACCTTGCAAGCGATTGACCAGCTGTTCCAGTGGCTGGCGCAGCGGGTCGAGGTTGGGGTGATGGCTGGCGCGCTCACCAGTGACAGCGATCAGGCGCATCAAGTGCTTGAGCCCGGCACCCCCGTTCTGGGCCAGCTTGCGGCCCAGCAAATCGAGCGACTGGATGCCCTCGGTCCCTTCGTGGATGGGGTTCAGGCGATTGTCACGGTAATACTGCTCGACCGGGTACTCCCGGGTGTAGCCGTGGCCGCCGAGAATCTGGATGGCCAGTTCGTTCGCTTTCAGGCAATACGCCGAGGGCCAGGATTTGACGATGGGCGTCAACAGGTCGAGCAGCGCCTGGGCCTGCTGGCGAGTGTCTTCATCGGGCGCCGTGTGGGTGTCGTCGAACAGGCGCGCCGCATACAAGCCCAGGTCGAAAGCGCCTTCCACATAGGCCTTTTGCGCAAGCAGCATCCTTTTGACATCGGTGTGCTCGATGATCGGGATGGCCGGGGTTTGCGGGTCCTTGTTTTCGGCTGATCGGCCCTGTGGGCGCTGCCGCGCATAGTCCAGCGAGTACAGGTAACCGGCGTAACCGAGCATGACCGCGCCCATGCCGACGCCGATGCGTGCTTCGTTCATCATCTGGAACATGCAGGCCAGGCCTTGATGTGGCTGGCCGACCAGATAGCCCACGCACTGGCCGTTGTCGCCGAAGTTCAGCGCCGTGGACGTGGTGCCGCGCCAGCCCATCTTGTGAAACAGCCCCGCCAGCACTACGTCATTGCGCGAGCCCCGGCTGCCGTCGGGCCCGACCAGGTACTTGGGCACGATGAACAGCGAGATGCCTTTGACCCCCGGTGGGGCATCCGGCAGTTTGGCCAGGACCATGTGCACGATGTTTTCCGACAGCTCATGGTCACCGCCGGAGATGAAAATCTTGTTGCCCCGGAGCCGGTAGCTGCCGTCACCGGCCGGTTCTGCGCGGGTGCGGATGTCAGCCAGCGATGAGCCGGCGTGGGGTTCGGTCAGGGCCATGGTGCCGAAGTAGCGGCCCTCGATCATCGGCTGCAGGTACAGGCGCTTTTGTTTTTCGCTGCCGAAGCTCTCGATTAGGTTGGCCGCGCCCATGGTCAGAAACGGGTAGGCGGTGGTGCCGGCGTTCGCCGCCTGAAAATGGGCAAAGCAGGCTTGTGACACCAGGCTGGGCAACTGCATGCCCCCGACCTCGAAGTCGCGGTTGGCGTTGAGGAACCCGGCTTCAAGAAAAGCATCCACGGCAGGCTTGACCTCGGGAATCAGCTCGGCGCGGCCGTCTACGTAGCGCGGTTCGTTTTCGTCAGCTTTGCGGTTGTGGGGGGCGAAATATTTCTCGGCGATGGTGCGCGCGGTGGTCAGCGCAGCGTCGAAGGTTTCACGGCTGTGCTCGGCAAAGCGGGGGCGCTGGGTGAGGCTTTCGGCGTCGAGGACTTCATAGAGTTCGAATGCCAGGTTTCGGGTGCTAAGCAAGGTCTCGGGCATGATGGCGGTCCTGGTGCGCAATGCTGCGAGTGTAGAAGCGGGTTGGATGGCCAGGACAGGTTAATAGGTCTGGGTGATATGGCGTGAGAAAGGTGAAGCCCGTCGTGTCGAAAGTCGCTTCGCGACACGTCGCGTCATACCCCCGCTATTGGACGGGCGCCGGTACATGGTCAGGTTGTCACTCCGGCTAGAGTGCGACCATAAAAAAGGGAGAGCCGAAGCTCTCCCTTTTTCTTCAACAACCCTCAGCCTCAGCCAATGGTCATCAAGCTGGCGTTACCCCCAGCCGCCGCAGTGTTCACACTCACCGCCCGCTCGATTACCAGACGCTCCAGTGCAATCTGATGATCACCGCTGGACAAGCCGTGTACCCCGACAATCGCCCCGGCACGCTTGGCCACCTGCTGGCAGACACTGCGCAGCTGGTCCGAATCGCCGTGATGGATCACGGCATCGAACGCCACTTCGTCCTTGCTCCAGTCCGGTACCAGCTTCACCTTGGCCTGCAGTTCGCGTGGCAGGCGGGCGCGCAGGGCCTTGCCGGGTTCGCCGTCGGCCCACACCGCTGAGCTTCCCACCGCCAGCACGGCGGCGAACTGCGCCAGCAGGTCGGTTTCGTTGTCCGCCAGGCACAGCACGTGTTCGCGTGGCAGGATGGTGTAAGTGTTGCGCTCGCCGGTCGGGCCAGGCAGCAGACGGGCGATACCGCTCTGCGACTGGCTGGCGAACTGGCTGCACAGCACGGCGAGGTCGGACAGCTGATTGCTCTCGGCCCAGGCCTTCAGGGCGTGGAGCGGCTTGACAAGCTGCTCGTGCAGCGCGCGGTCTGGCTTGGCTTCGCCGTCCTGGTGCTGGAAGTGGCTGCCGATGGCGTCCGCCGGGCGGGTCGACAGCAGGCGGTACAGGTACAGCGGGCCGCCGGCTTTCGGGCCAGTGCCCGACAGGCCTTCGCCACCGAACGGCTGTACGCCCACCACGGCACCGACAATGTTGCGGTTGACGTACATGTTGCCGGCATGGGCCGACTCGACCACCTTGGCGATGGTTTCGTCGATGCGTGTGTGCACACCCAGGGTCAGGCCATAGCCCGAATTGTTGATCTGCTCGATCAAATGGTCCAGGTTGCGGCGGTTGTAGCGCACCACGTGCAGTACTGGGCCGAAGATCTCGCGCTTGAGCTCGTCGAAGCTGTCCAGTTCGATCAAAGTTGGCATCACGAAGGTGCCACGCTTGATCTCGGCACTGTCGGCAATCGCCACCTGATAGACCGAGCGGCCTTTCTCGCGCATGCCCTGGATGTGCTTCTCGATGCCAGCCTTGGCTTCAGCGTCGATCACCGGGCCGATATCCACGGCCAGGCGATCCGGGCAACCGAGCCGGCTTTCGGCCATGGCGCCCTTGAGCATCTCGATCACGCGGTCGGCGGAGTCTTCCTGCAGGCACAGTACGCGCAGCGCGGAGCAACGCTGGCCGGCACTGTCGAAGGCTGAGGACACGACATCGATCACCACCTGCTCGGTCAGTGCCGAGGAGTCGACGATCATCGCGTTCTGGCCGCCGGTTTCGGCGATCAGTGGCACTGGGCGACCCTGGTTGTCCAGGCGGCCTGCCACGTTGCGTTGCAGCAGGCGAGCCACTTCGGTGGAACCGGTGAACATCACGCCCTTGACGCGCTCGTCACCCACCAGGCCAGCACCGACGGTTTCGCCGCGGCCCGGCAGCAGTTGCAGGACACCTTCCGGAATGCCGGCTTCCAGCAGCAGGCGCACGGCCTGGGCGGCGATCAGCGGGGTTTGCTCGGCAGGCTTGGCCAATACTGGGTTGCCGGCGGCCAAAGCTGCTGCCACTTGGCCGGTGAAGATCGCCAGCGGGAAGTTCCATGGGCTGATGCACACCACCGGGCCCAATGGGCGGTGGGCATCGTTGCTCAGGTCGTTGCGCGCCTGGACGGCGTAGTAGCGCAGGAAGTCGACGGCTTCGCGCACTTCGGCAATGGCGTTGGCAAAGGTTTTGCCGGCTTCGCGGATCAACAGACCCATCAGGGGCTGAATCTCGGCTTCCATCAGGTCGGCCGTGCGTTCCAGGATGGCGGCGCGCTCGGCTGGCGGGGTGGCCTGCCAGATGGGCGCTGCGTTGAGTGCGCACTGGATGGCATTGTCGACGTCTGCAACGGTCGCTTCCTGAACGTGGCCGACCACATCGCGGTGATCGGCAGGGTTCAGCACCGGCGTTGCCGCGCTGTCACTGGCGGTGCAGGCCAGCAGCGGACCGGCTTTCCAGTCGTTGTTGGCGGTGGCCAGCATGGCGCAGGACAGCGAAGCCAGGCGGTGTTCGTTGGCCATGTCGATGCCGGCGGAGTTGGCCCGCTCGGTGCCGTATAGGTCACGTGGCAGCGGAATGCGGGGGTGTGGCAAGCCGATGCGGCCTTCCTGGGTACCCATGCGCTCGATGCTGGTAACAGGGTCGGCGACCAGTTCCTGGATGGAAATGGACTGGTCGGCGATGCGGTTGACGAACGAGGTGTTCGCGCCGTTTTCCAGCAGGCGGCGAACCAGGTAGGCCAGCAGGGTTTCGTGGGTGCCGACCGGCGCATACACGCGGCAAGGGCGGTTCAGCTTGCCGTCGGCGATCTTGCCGACCACCTGTTCGTACAGCGGCTCACCCATGCCGTGCAGACACTGGAACTCGTACTGGCCGGGGTAGTAGTTCTGCCCGGCGATCTGGTAGATGGCCGACAGGGTGTGGGCGTTGTGCGTGGCGAACTGCGGGTAGATAGCCTCGGGCACAGCCAGCAGCTTGCGCGCGCAGGCCACGTACGACACGTCGGTGTAGACCTTGCGGGTGTAAACCGGGTAGCCCTCCAGGCCTTCGACCTGGGCGCGCTTGATCTCGCTGTCCCAGTAGGCACCTTTCACCAGGCGGATCATCAGGCGGTGGCGGCTGCGCTTGGCCAGGTCGATCACGTAGTCGATTACATACGGGCAGCGCTTCTGGTACGCCTGGATCACGAAGCCGATACCGTTCCAGCCGGCCAGCGCGGGCTCGAAGCACAGGCGCTCGAGCAGGTCCAGGGACAGCTCCAAGCGGTCGGCTTCCTCGGCATCGATGTTCAGGCCGATGTCGTATTGCTTGGCCAGCAGGGTCAGGGACAGCAGGCGCGGGTACAGCTCTTCCATCACCCGCTCGTACTGGGCACGGCTGTAGCGTGGGTGCAGGGCCGAGAGCTTGATGGAGATGCCCGGGCCTTCATAGATGCCACGGCCGTTGGAAGCCTTGCCGATCGAGTGGATGGCTTGCTCATAGGATGCCAGGTACTTCTGGGCATCGTGCTCGGTGAGTGCTGCTTCACCGAGCATGTCATAGGAATAGCGGAAGCCCTTGGACTCGAAGCGCGTGGCATTGGCCAGTGCTTCGGCGATGGTTTCGCCGGTGACGAATTGCTCGCCCATCAAGCGCATGGCCATGTCCACGCCCTTGCGGATCATCGGCTCGCCGCTCTTGCCGATGATCCGGGTCAGCGAGGAGGTCAGCCCGGACTCATTGTGGGTGCTTACCAGCCTGCCCGTCAGCAACAGGCCCCAGGTGGCGGCGTTGACGAACAGCGACGGGCTGTTGCCCAGGTGCGGCTGCCAGTTACCGGTGCTGATCTTGTCGCGGATCAGGGCGTCGCGGGTGCCTTTGTCGGGGATGCGCAGCAGCGCTTCGGCCAGGCACATCAGCGCCACACCTTCCTGCGAAGACAACGAGAATTCCTGCAGCAGGCCTTGAACGATGCCGGCCCGGCCACCGGTGCTCTTCTGGTTGCGCAGCTTCTCGGCGATGCCGGCAGCCATCTTGTTGGCCGCGTCGGCAAGCGGAGCGCTCAGGCGCGCCTGCTCCAGCAGCATCGGCACCATTTCCTGCTCGGGCCGACGGTAGGCGGCGGTAATGGCCGAGCGCAGGACCGACTGCGGCAGGATGCTTTCGGCGAATTCCATGAAACTCTGGTGACCTTGCTCGGGCTGTACATCGCCGGCTTCATCGCTCAGGCCCAGGGCCTGGCCACTGATTTCGGTCAGGGTCGCGCCACCCTCGAGCTTCTCCAGGTAGCTGAAGATCGCTTGCTTGATCAACCAATGCGGCGTGCGGTCCACGGACAGCGCAGCGGCCTTGAGTCGTTCACGGGTAGGGTCGTCGAGTTTGACCCCAAGGGTGGTCGTCGCCATTTCTTATCCTCATTATTGCCACGAGTGCGGCTTAAGCTGGCGACAAGATTATCTGTAGGAAAACGCGGGTGCAACCAGGTGCAACCCTAAAATGTCGCGAATAAGGTGCAACTCGTCAGGCTGTCGTTTTTAGTGAGGGTCAAAGCGTCAAGTCGACAAGATTTTGTTCTATAAAAGGGCAACGCCTGCCTCAATAGGGAGCAAAAACGGGGCTTTGTCTGAAAAAGCATACTTGGGTGCAACTTCACAGTGAAAAATGGTTGCACCGGATTTATGTTGTTGAATAGCATCTGCCGCCTGGGTGCAACCACCAACGATGTGGGTGCGCATGAGATAACAACAAACGCCAGGGCCAACACATGGGTAATCCGTTAACGATCACATTCGTGATCTACATCGCAGCAATGGTGCTGATCGGCTTTGCTGCCTACCGCGCCACCAAGAACCTTTCCGACTACATCCTTGGCGGTCGCAGCCTAGGCAGCGTGGTCACCGCATTGTCGGCCGGTGCTTCCGACATGAGTGGTTGGCTGCTGATGGGCCTGCCCGGCGCCATCTATTTCGCGGGGCTGTCGGAAGTCTGGATCGCCATCGGCCTAACCGTCGGCGCCTACCTGAACTGGCTGTTCGTCGCCGGCCGTCTGCGCGTGCAGACCGAGCACAACGGCGATGCGCTCACCCTGCCGGACTATTTCTCCAGCCGTTTCGAAGACAAGAGCGGCCTGCTGCGAATCATCTCTGCCATCGTCATTCTGGTGTTCTTCACTATCTATTGCGCCTCCGGCATCGTGGCCGGTGCTCGCCTGTTCGAAAGCACCTTCGGCATGTCGTACGAGACAGCGCTGTGGGCAGGTGCTGCCGCTACCATCATCTACACCTTCGTCGGTGGCTTCCTGGCCGTGAGCTGGACCGACACGGTCCAGGCATCGCTGATGATCTTCGCGCTGATCCTGACGCCGGTAATCGTGCTGATCTCCACCGGTGGCTTCGACCAGACCTTCGCCGCCATCGAAGCCGTCAACCCGGCGCACTTCGACCTGCTCAAGGGTGCGAGCTTCATCGGGATCATCTCGCTGATGGGCTGGGGCCTGGGCTACTTCGGTCAGCCCCATATTCTGGCGCGCTTCATGGCCGCCGACTCGGTGAAGTCCATCGCCAACGCACGCCGCATCTCCATGACCTGGATGATCCTGTGCCTGGCCGGTACCTGCGCCGTCGGTTTCTTCGGCATCGCCTATTTCTCGGCCCACCCTGAGGTGGCCGGGCCAGTGAATGAAAACCACGAGCGCGTGTTCATCGAGTTGGCGAAGATCCTGTTCAACCCGTGGGTCGCCGGCGTCCTGCTGTCGGCCATCCTGGCGGCGGTGATGAGTACCCTGAGTTGCCAGCTGCTGGTGTGCTCGAGTGCGCTGACCGAAGACTTTTACAAAGCCTTCCTGCGCAAGAACGCCTCCCAGCGAGAACTGGTGTGGGTCGGTCGTCTGATGGTACTGGCCGTGGCCTTGATCGCCATCGCCATGGCTGCCAATCCTGAAAACCGCGTGCTGGGCCTGGTGGCCTACGCCTGGGCCGGCTTCGGCGCTGCATTCGGCCCTGTCGTGCTGATCTCGGTGCTGTGGAAGGGCATGACGCGCAACGGCGCGCTGGCCGGTATCGTGGTGGGTGCGCTGACCGTGATCCTGTGGAAAAGCTTCGACACCATGGGCCTGTACGAAATCATCCCTGGCTTCCTGTTCGCCAGCATCGCCATCGTCCTGGTGAGCAAGCTGGGCCGCCCATCGCAGGCGATGGTCAGCCGCTTTGAAACGGCAGATGCGGCTTATCGCGCTGACAAGTGACAGCCACCAAGGCTCGCTGCTAGCTGAAAGCCGGACCCGCTCCAGCAGTGTCCGCACGGCCTTTGAGGGTTCGTGCAGCACTGCGGTGGCGGGTTCGTTGTTTTCTGGGGACCGTCAGGCCTGACGTCGTTTGCCAGGCAGGGTAAACTTGCGTCCTGCGCAGGAGTTGCCATGAATTATCGTCACGCCTTCCACGCCGGCAACCATGCCGACGTTCTCAAACATATTGTGCTGACCCGCCTCATCGCCCTGATGTCGCGCAAGGAGCAACCGTTCGCCTACCTCGACACCCATGCCGGGCTGGGGTTGTACGACCTCAAGGGTGATCAGGCGAGCCGAACCGGTGAGTACCTCGAGGGGGTCGCGCGGCTGTGGAACCGTGATGACCTGCCGGCCATGACCGCCGATTACCTGCGCGTCATCAAGCGCCTGAATGCCGATGGCGAGCTGCGCTACTACCCAGGCTCCCCTGAATTGGCGCGTCGCCTGATGCGCCAGCAGGACCGCGCCTTGCTCAACGAGAAGCACCCAGAGGACGGGCCGCTGCTTAAGGAAAACATGAAGAAGGATCCGCGCGTGGTCGTGCACCTAGGCGAGGGTTGGCACGTGCCGCGCGCCTTGTTGCCCGTGCAGGAAAAACGCGCGGTCATGCTCATCGACCCGCCGTTCGAGCAGGCTGATGAGCTCAAGCGTTGCACGGCTGCGATGAAGGAAGCCATTGGTCGGATGCGCCAGACGGTGGTGGCCATCTGGTACCCCATCAAAGACCAGCGCTCGCTGACCCGTTTCTACCAGGACCTCACCAGCACTGGCGCGCCCAAGCTGTTGCGTGTCGAACTGTATGTGCACCACCAGGACAGCCCGCAGGGCCTCAATGGATCCGGGCTGGCCATCGCTAACCCGCCTTGGGGGCTGGAAGATGAGCTCAAGGAACTGCTGCCTTGGCTCGCCCGGGAATTGGCGCAGACCGAGGGCAGCTACCGCATGGATTGGCTGATCGCCGAATGAGGCCTGGCGGTCGCTGACGGGCCCATTGCGGTCGCCCCGGCTAGGCCGCGCCAGTGACCGCGTGATGGGTGAGCTGCGGGATTGCCGTGTTTGTGGAGTTTGTGCCCTGGCCAAAGGCGTAGCCTTTGCAGAGGCATGCGCACGCTGCGCTTTGCGTTATAATCCCGCCTTTTAGCCGCCACCCGCCCACCAGGCCGCTGGCGCATCTTTATCGAATGAAGAGGCCTATCCCTTGGCATTGACGATTCTTGGCCTGTCCGGCGCCCTCAGCCATGACCCTTCCGCGGCCCTGTACATCGACGGCAAGCTGATTGCCGCCGCCGAAGAAGAGCGTTTCGTGCGCGACAAGCATGCAAAAAACCGCATGCCCTACGAATCGGCGAAGTTCTGCCTGGAACAAGCCGGTATCAAGCCCTCCGACGTCGATGTCATTGCCATCCCGTTCGCGCCCATCAGCCTGTTCGGCAAGGCGCGCTGGCACTACGCCAAACGCTACTGGTACGCACCGGACCGCGCCCTCGACGCGATTCTGATGGGCAACCGCCGCTACAAGCGCTACCGCAAGAAGATCGTCTGGTGCCTGGAACAGCTGGGCTTCGACCCGAAAAAGGTCAAGATCGAGCCCGTGGAACACCACCTGGCTCATGCCTCCAGCGCCTATCACTGCTCCGGCTTCAAGGAAAAGACCGCGATCCTGGGCATCGACGGCAAAGGCGAGTACGCCACCACTTTCTTCGGCTACGGCGAGAACGGCAAGATCCACAAGATCAAGGAGTTCTTCGATCCGGATTCGCTGGGGGGCCTGTACGGTGCCATCACCGAATTCCTCGGGTTCGAAATGCTCGACGGCGAATTCAAGGTCATGGGCATGGCGCCCTATGGCGATGCCAGCAAATATGACTTCTCACGCCTGGCCAGTTTCGAAAACGGCGAGTTGGTGATCAACACCGACTACGCCAACGTCATTGGCTTGCGCCGCTACAAAGAGAAAGGCAAGGGCTTCTACTTCTCGCCCAAGTTGATCGAATGGCTGGGGCCCAAGCGCGAAGGCGACATCGCTGACGAGCCGTACATCCATTACGCAGCCAGCATGCAGGCGCTGTTCGAGAAGATCGCCCTGCAGATGATCGACCACTACCTGGGCGACACCCTGCGCGAAACCGGCAAGCTGGCCTTCGCCGGCGGTTGTGCGCTGAACGTGAAGCTCAACCAGAAGATCATTGCCCGTCCCGACGTGAAGGAACTGTTCGTGCAGCCAGCCTCCGGCGATGCCGGTACGGCAGTGGGGGCGGCCGCCTACGTGTCCCACGCCCGCGGCGTGCCGGTCGAGAAGATGGAGCACGTCTACCTCGGCCCGTCCTACTCCAACGAAGATGTGATCGCAGCCTGCGCCCGTCACCCCAACGCGCCGAAATGGCGCAAGCTCGACGACATGCCGCAGCGCATCGCCAAGATCATGGTCGATGGCAACCCGGTGGCCTGGTTCCAGGGCCGCATGGAGTTCGGCCCGCGTGCCCTGGGTGGCCGCTCGATCATCGGTTGCCCGAGCGTGCCGGGCGTGGCCAACCGCATCAACGAGCAGATCAAGTTCCGCGAACGCTGGAGACCCTTCTGCCCGTCGATGCTCGATACGGTCGCCCCGCAGATGATCAAGGTCGACCACCCGGCGCCCTTCATGACCTTCACCTTCGAAGTGGCCGAGGAGTGGAAGAGCCGCGTGCCGGAGGTGGTCCATGAAGACGGCACGTCCCGTGCCCAGGTGCTCAAGCGCGAGTACAACCCGCGCTACTACGATATGATGAAGGCGCTGGAGACGTTGACCGGCAACGGCGTCTCGCTGAACACCTCGCTCAACCGCCGGGGTGAGCCGATGATCTGCTCGCCGACCGATGCCCTGAACATGTTCTTCGGCTCCGATCTGCAGTACCTGATCATGGAAGATATCCTTGTCGTCAAGGACGGCGCTGCCGCCTATGAACAGCCGCTCTGAACCGCGCATCCTGCAGTTCTGCCATGGTTATGACGGGCCTTTCCTCGATTGTGCCCGTCAATACGCCAGCCTGTTCGAGGGCAGCGGCTACAAGGTCACGACCGTGTTCCTGACCGGTGCAGCCGACCCGCAGGTGGCGGCCGGCTGTGGGTCGGATGAAGTGCTGTTTCTGGAGTTCAGTTCCAAGGCGGTCCGTGGCCTGAAGCTCGGCGCGATCCGGGCGTTGCGCAAGATCGCGGCCCAGCGCGACTTCGCGTTCTGCATCGCTCACCGCTTCAAGCCGATCTACGTCGCCTTGCTCGGGACCCGGTTACCGGTGATAGGCGTGCACCACGCCTTTGGCGACTATGAGCGCAAAGGCCGGCGCCTGTTCGCCAACCTGTTCAGCAAGCGCTTGAGCCTGTTGGGTGTATCCGACGCGGTGCGCGACGACATGCGCCGCTGCCTGGCGCAGTGGCCCGCCGACCGCATCCAGACGCTGTACAACCGCATCGACATCGCCACCCTTCAAGCCGCCCTGGTGCCGCGTGCCGAGGCACGCGAAGCCTTGGGGCTGGATGCGCAGGCCTGGGTGGTGGGCAATGTCGGTCGGTTGCACCCAGACAAGGACCAGGCCACCTTGCTGCGCGGCTTTGCCCAGGCGTTGCCGGCATTGCCGGTTGGTGCGCGCCTGGCCATCCTGGGCAAGGGCCGCCTGGAATCCAAGCTAAAGGCCCTGGCCCGCGAGCTGGGCATTGCCGATCAGGTCGACTTCCTGGGGCAGGTGCCCGATGCGCGTCGCTATTTCCAGGCCTTCGACGTGTTCGCCTTGAGTTCCGATCATGAGCCCTTCGGCATGGTTTTGCTCGAAGCTATGGTCGCTGGTGTCCCAGTGTTGGCCACGGCCTGTGGCGGTGCGCGGGAAGTGGTCGAGGGTGTCGGCATGCTGTTCCCCCTGGGCGATGCCAGCCAGCTGGCGCAAGGCTTCGAACGCATGGCTGCGCTGGACGACTCGCAGCGCCAGGTGTGCGCCGAGCATATGCTCGAACGCCTGCGCGAGCGTTTCTCGGACCAGGCGGTGCGCGAGACCTTCTGGCAACTGCCCCAGGTTCGCACGTTGGTGGGGGCCTGATGTTCAATCCTGTAAAAGCCCTGCGCGAGCGTGGCTGGCAAGTCATCGATGCGCAGACCTATGCCCAGGCCTGGGCGCGTTTCGGCGGTAGTGTCGCCACCCATCCCCTGGTGGTCTCCCAATTGGCGGACCTGGCGCAGATCCCCGTGCGTTACCTGGCCTGGCACCAGGCCGGCGAGCTCAAGGCGGCCATCCCCACCTGGGGGCGTCACCTGGCGCTGTCCAAGGACGTGCTCAAGCGCAGCGGCAAGAAGGCATTGTTCGACCTGGGCAATGCCGAAATCATCCTGCCTGCGGCAGCCAACGCCGCCGCGCCGCTGCGCCATGGCGCACGCTACCTGTCCGAACTGAACCAGGGCCGCTTTGTCGGCCTCAAGGCGCAGAAAGAACAGCTGGCGATGGCCCGTGCGCCAGAAGACCTGTCGAAGAAATTCCGTTACAACCAGCGCCGTGAACTGCGGTTGCTGGAAGAAGCCGGTGGCGTGGTGCGGCCGATCAGCGACTTCGATGCCGCTACTGTCGCCGCCATGTATTGCGACCTTTTCCAGCGTCGCTGGGGGTTCGCAGCCACTGGCGCCGAGCGCATGGGCGACGTGATCGAGCGCCTGCGGGACCTGCTGATCGGCTCGGTCTTGCTGCTCGATGACAAGCCTATCGCCATCCAGCTGGTGTATCGCGTCGAGGCGCCTGAGTGGATCAGCGTCGAATACGTCAATGGCGGCGTCGACCCTGAGACCAAGGCGTTCAGCCCCGGCAGCGTGCTGAGCTTCCTCAATACCCAGGCCGCCTGGGAGGACGCCCGCGCGCGCAACAAGCCATTGCGGTTCTCGTTCGGCCGGGCCGACCGCGAGTACAAGGACCGCTGGTGCCACCCCGTGCCGGTGTACCAGGCGTGAGCCGCAAGCAGCAGTTGCTAAAGCGCCATCGGCGCAACAAGCGCCTCGGGCTGCTGGTGGCCCTGGTGGCGTTGATTGCGCTGGGTGCGTTCATCTGGTGGCTGCCGTTGTTGCTCCTGCCGCTGCTGTGGGTAGCCCACGAGGCGTGGCTGGCCGACCACCTGTTCTACACCCCGGCCGACGACTACACCTATGCCTTCGATGGGGCCGATGAAGTGATGGGCGTAAGCCTGCAGGGCGGCCGTTTGCAATTACCCGCAGCGCCCGTCGCTGAAGGTGCAACATGGGTGCTGCAGGTTGAACTGCGTTGCGCCCTGCTGGGCAGGTTTTTCGACCCCGGGGTGTACATCGAAGGCGCAGGCGGCAAAGACCTGCAGGTGTTCGAGCGCGGTGTTCGCGGCAAGCGCTACCTCAACCTGACTGGGTTCGACACGGTGCTGCGTCAAAGCCAGATCACCTTGCGCGGGCGCTTCTGCCGGCTGGTGGGCCAGCCGCGCCTGTGGATGTTCCAGCAGCCAGACCTGCGTCGCAAGCGGGTGATGGTCATCGCGCCCCATGCCGATGATGCCGAACTCGCCGCCTACGGCCTGTACAGCCAGGCAGACGAAGCCTGGATCGTGACCCTGACCGCTGGCGAAATCGAGGCCGAGCACTACCAGGCCATGGGCCTGTCATCTGCCGAGGCTGCGCGCCTCAAAGGGCGCTTGCGGGCCTGGGACAGTATCGCGGTGCCTCGCTGGGCGGGCGTTGCGCAAGAGCGCTGCGTGCAGTTGGGCTACTTCTGCCTGCAATTGCCCGCCATGCGGCAGGCACCGACCACCCCCTTCGGCTCGCGCGAGGCGGACATGACCGACACGCGCCCCTTCCGTACCCTCAACGCGCTGCCTTTGCCGGGCGACGACGGCGTTCCGACCTGGCAGAACCTGCTGGCCGACGTGCGCGCGTTGGTACTACAGGCGCGCCCGGAAGTGATCGTGATGCCGCACCCGGTGCTCGATCCGCATCCTGACCACGTGGCTGCCCAGCAAGCGCTGCACGAAGCGTTGCAGGGCCTGCAGTGGCAACCCGAAATCCTGCTGGGCTATGCCAATCACCTGCACGACAACGACCGCTGGCCCATGGGCGACAGCGGTGCAGGCGTGGCCTTGCCGCCGGTCATCAGTGAGTTGTCGGTCGGGCGCCCTTGCACCCTGGTGCTGGACCGCTCACTGCAACATGACAAGGCCATGGCACTGGGCATGATGCACGACCTGCAGCCCCGCCCGCCCTTCAAGCGCCGAGTACGCCGAGTGATCCAGCGCTGGTTGGCAGGCCGGCGCAGTTCGCCTTATGGCGAGAACGAATTTTTCCGCAAGGCCGTGCGTCGCCACGAGCTGTTCTGGGTTCTGACGGACCGCCACCAGGGTGTACATCGGGAAAACGTATGAAGCGTTTCAAAGTCCTGCAACTGCAACCGGACTACAACATCAAGCAGCACGATTTTGCCGACCTGGCCGAACAGATCTTCAAGGCGCTGCCAGCGGATCGGTTCGAAACGACCATGGCCTTTCTCAAGGGCCGGCCTGCGCCTGGCCAACCGGTCAGTCGCGCCGACCATTCGGTGTACTTCGACTTCAGCGACGGTGCGCTCAAGGGCATGCGCCTCAAGGCACTGTGGCAGCTCTACCGGTTTTGCCGGCGCGAACGCTTCGACGTGGTGATTTGCAACCGCTTCAAGCCTGTGAACATGCTGTTGCAACTCAACCGTTGGTTGAAGATCCCGTTGTGCATCGGCATTTCCCATGGCTTTGGCGAGTACGACCGCACCTATCGCCGTCGTCAGACCCAGCGCCTGATCGACGGGCATTGGCAGTTCGTGGGTGTGTCGCCGGCAGTCAAGCAATACCTGCTGGACTGCAAGTGCGGCTTCACCGATGCCAACACCCATGCCATCACCAATGCCATCGACACGGATCAGGCCCAGGCGTTGCAGTTGAATAAGGCCGAGGCCCGCACACAGCTTGGCCTGGCCCAGAACGTTCGCATGGTCGGGGCGCTGGGCCGCCTGGTGCCGGTCAAGGGCCATACCTACCTGATCCAGGCGTTTGCCGCCTTGAAGGACAAGTACCCCTCCGCGCAACTGGCGATCATCGGGGCGGGTCGTGAGCAGGCGCGCCTGCAGGCCGAGATCGATCGCCTGGGCCTGACGGGCAGGGCGCACTTGCTGGGCTTTCGTGACAACGCCCTGCGCTATGTCCGTGCGTTCGACATCTGGGCCATGCCATCGCTGGCCGAAGGTCTGGGCCTTGCCCTGCTCGAAGGTATGAGCGGGCGTTTGCCGGTCATCGCCAGCGACGTGCCGGCCATGTTGCCGCTGATCACCGGCGCGGGCGGCGAGGTGGTCAAGCCTGCGGACGTTGCCAGCCTGACCACAGCACTGGACCGCTACCTGGCGCTGGATGACGCGGCGTTGCACGCCAAGGGCGAGCAGGCCTATCACTACCTCAATCAACACCACGACATCGACGTGTTCCGTCAGCAATACCTGGCGCTGATCGAGTCGGGCTTGGCTGCGAAGGAGCCGAAATGAGTGCGGACCCAACCCTGGTCACGGTGATCATCGCATCGTACAACCATGGCCCATACATCGAGCAGAGCATTCTCAGCGTGCTGAACCAGACCTACCCGCACATCGAGCTGCTGGTGGTGGACGACGGCTCTACCGATGACAGCGTCGAGCGTATCGAGCGCCTGCAGGCGCAGCACGGTTTCGATTTTCGCGTGCAGCGCAACAAAGGCCTGACCCACACGCTCAACGAGGCCATTGCGCGGGCCAAGGGCTCGCTGATTGCGCCGTTTGGTTCCGACGACATCATGATGCCGGACCGCATCGCGATCCAGGTCCAGTACATGGCCGACAAGCCCGAAGTGGGTATCTGCGCTGGCAACATCGAGCTCATCGATTCCCAGGGTGAGCTGTTCCCCGAAGCGCGGCAGCGCCGCGAAGTCCCATTCAGGCGCCTGGACTTCGAGGACATGTTCCTTGAGCGCAAACCCTACCCACCTGCGCCCACGCTGCTGATCCGCCGCGAGGCACTGGAGAAGGTGGGCGGCTTCGACCCGGATATCCGCCTGGAAGACCTGTTGATCGAACTGAAGGTGACCCATGCCGGGTACTTCATCGATGGCCTGAGCGTGGTCATGGCGCGCTACCGCAAACATGCCAGCAACTCGTACAAGAACCACCGTTTCATGATCGACAACATCCTGCGCACCTATGCCAAGTTCAAGGATCATCCGGCCTATGAGCAGGTCAAGTTCAAGGCGCTGAACTCGATGTTCCTCAAGGTGGCCAACCGTGATCGCAAGCTGGCCCGCGAACTGCTGGCGCAGATTCCACTGCGCGCCTACACGCGAAAGACCTGGCGTGGGCTGGGGCGGTTGTTCTTTTCGCCATTGGAAAAGGGCTGAAGGGCATGGGCTGGCTCTCGCGCTACCGGGAAAAACGGGCCAAGCGGGCGATTCGCAAGCTGCCGGCCATCGAGCGCGGGCAAGCGCGATTTGCCGCGCGTTACCCCCAGTACGCTTTCGGCGTGGGTAGCTATGGCGTGCCCGAGGTGCACGACTGGCAGGAGGGGACGACGCTGCGCATCGGCGCCTATTGCTCGATTGCCGAAGGCGTGCAGATTTTCCTGGGCGGGCATCATCGGGCCGACTGGGTAACCACTTACCCATTCCCGGCCATGCTGCCCGAGGCATCGGCCATCGAGGGCTATGCCTTCAGCCGCGGTGACGTGACCATCGGCAACGACGTATGGCTGTGCTCCAACTGCACGATCCTGTCGGGGGTTAGCATTGGCAGCGGGGCCATCGTGGCCGCTGGGGCCGTGGTGACCCGGGATGTGCCTGCTTACGCGGTGGTCGGCGGCAACCCGGCCAGCATCGTGCGCTGGCGATTTCCGGAAGCGGTGCGAGAACAACTGCTGGCCAGCGCCTGGTGGGATTGGCCACCTGCCGAGATTGCCCATGTGGTGGGCAAGCTGTGCAGCGATGACATCCAGGCGTTTCTCGCCTATGCCGAGCGGCGCGCCTCAGGCCTGGTGGGTCGAGCCTGACTTCAGGTTCTCGGGCTTGGCCTGCGGGCGCTGGGCCAGGCGCTTGCCCAGGGCGATCCCCGGCTTTTCCAGTAAGAGGAACGTGGCGCTGCTCACGACCACCAGCACGGTGCAGGCGATGGCGATCACGGCCATGAACGCCCCGCGGTCGTCGTAGGTGAACCCGTAAGAGGGGTAGAGGCGATAGGCGAGCCACCACAGCACCAGCCCATGGAGCAGGTACAGGCTATAGCTGATTTCGCCTAGCCAGCGGGCACTGCGCAGGGCCAGGGCGCCCAGTAGGTCGTTGCCTGAGACGATGATGCAGAACACGAGGCTTAGCAGCAGCAGCGGGAACACCGCGAAGGTCTTGTGCAGCACCGTCATTACCAGCACCAGCAAGCCGATGGCCATCCAGGTGCCGTACCTGCCCTTGGCCCATTGCACCAGTGCCGGGCTGCGTACCCAGTAAACCGCCGCAATGCCGCCTGCAAAGCTCATCAGGTATTTCTTTTTCAGCGCATGTTCCCAGCCCACAAGCTTTGCCAGCAGGTACAGGGCGACCACGCAGGCAATGGCCCTCAAGAGCGTACCGCGGTAGACGAACATCAGGCCCAGCAACGGCAGGGCCAGGTAGAAGTAGATTTCGTAGTTAAGGGTCCAGGTCACGTTCGAGATCAGGTTGCCGGTGCCGGCCAACTGGTTGATGTCGGGGCGGTGGAACAGCAGCCAGCCTGAAAGCTGTTGTGCCAGGGCGGTTGGCGTGTCGAGCAGCTTCCAGCCTTGCAGGTAGAACACCGTCACAAGCACCGCAGCCAGCAGGCCGAAATACAGCGGGTACAGGCGCATGACCCGGGAAATGGCAAAGGCTCGCCAGTCGAAGGCGCGGCCCTGGCGCACCAGCCTGCTCCAGAACAGAAACCCGGTGATCATGAAGAACAGCGCGACGCTCGCTTGCCCGATCTGGGCGAAGAAGCGTTCGGGGGGCATGTTGATCTGGCCGGTGTGCTGGTAGTGCCAGGCAATGGCGGCATGGTGGATGAAGACCCCGAGTGCCAGGTAGCCCCTCAAGCCATCGAGAGTGGCCCAGCGCCCCGCCACCGGCTCAAGATGGCGCGCCACCCAAGGGCTGCGCAGCAGCAGCCCTGCCAGCAACAAGGCAAGGCCGAACACCAGGAAACTCAGCAGCGGCGCCAGATAGCCCATGTCAGCGTTCCGCTCCCGGGGCCAGTTCCAGCTTTTGGCGCAGGGCGTGGCTCATGGTCTGGCTGGCTGCTGCGCTGTAGCCTTCCAGCAGGGCCTGGACGTTTTCCTCGAACAGCCACTGCTTGTCTTCGGTGTAGCGCTGCATGTGGCGCAAATTGCGCTGGCGCAGCTCCGCCGACAGCGGCGAAGGCAGCAAGCGCATGTCGGCAAGGTCGATCAGGCCGAATTCACCGTTGTCCATCAGCAGTACATTGCCCAGATGCAAGGACCGGAAGTAGACGCCTTGCTGGTGCAGACGCCCCATGAACCGCCCCATACGCTGCACCAGGGCCCGGCGTCCTGCCAGCGATGGGCAGGCCTGCAGCGCCTGGCGCACGGTCTGGCCTGCCAGGGGGATGTAGCGCACGCCTTGGGTGCCATCGGCGTAGTTCAGCAGTTCCACGACGGGGGGCGTGGGAATGCCTTCGAGTGCCAGTTGCTGGCTGTTCCTGGCAAAGCGGCGCGCGTAGGGGTAGAAGGCGCCGGCGGTGTACCAGGCGCGCGGGCGGAACAACTTCAGGAAGCTGCCATCTTGCAGCAGCAGGACCTTGGGGCCCAGCCCGTCCTCTTCGATGACGCGAGCACCCTCATGCAGCTGCCTGGCCTGCGCCTCGCTCAAGCGGGCGCGGTTGGCCGCCACCAGCCTGCCACCCCGGCGGGCGATGTTCAGCCCGGCGACCAGCGCCAGCGGAATCCACAGCAGGAACCAATGCTCCTTGGGCCGCGACAGGATACCGCCGCCCTCGGTCAGACCCGCACCGATGCCAAACACCAGCAGCGCCGAGGCCATCTGCAAGGCAGGGTGGGTGCGGTACTTCCAGCCGCTGTAAAGCGCGTAGACGATCATGCCCAGCCACGGCAGCAAGCCCAGGATGCCCACGTAATACAGCACGCCCATGACGAAACTGTGGGGCTCGCTCAGCAGGTAGCCCACGCCGACATCGATGGACAGGGGCGCGTCGTAGCCATGGCCGATCAGCGGGTGCTGGAGGAACAGGTCCCACGTAATGCGCCAGATATCGAAACGGTACGAGTCGCCGCGCGCCATGATCAACTGCGGGTCCACCACCAGCACCGCGACGATGAACAGCGGGGCGGCCAGGAACAGGGGGATCGAGCGACGGTCCAGGCAGAGCAGGGCGATCCAGTTCACCGCCAGGGTCATGGCCACCAGGGGCGTGCGGGAACCGGTGGCCACCACCGCGGCGAACATGACCGCAAAGGCCGCCATGCACAGCGACACGGTCAACGCCCGCTTGCCGTTGACCGCCATCCACAGCCAGTAGGTCCCGAAGAAACCGTACAGGTGCGAGCTGAGCAGCGGGTTGTCCAGAGCGCCGGCCCCGATTAGCCGGCTGCCCGGGGTGTAGGTGAGCATGAACGTGGTCAGGTCCCGCAGCGTGGCCAGCAGCGCCAGCAGCGCAGCGCCCAGGAACAGCCCCTTGAGCGCCTCGGGTCGGTAACGCAGCATCAGCCCGGTGCCCAGGAACAGCATCAGGGTGTGCAGGGGCCGCTTGATCAGGTTGTCCGCCTGCGCCGGCGAGGGTGACCAGCTCAGGCTGAGGATGGCGTAGCCGGCGAAGGCCACGAACAGCCACAGCAGCGGTTCACGAAACAGGGTTTTCAGTTCACGAGGCCGGACGCACAGCGCCAGCAGGGTCGGAATGCTGAAAAGACCGTAGTACAGCTTGTGGTGCAGGCTGCGTTCGGGCAGGAAGAACAGGGCACCGAGCAGCGCCAGCATGCCGGCCGGCAGCAGCCACAGGCACACGAAATCGAAAAAGCGGTTGCCGGCGTTGTGTAGGCTGCTTGGGAACATGGAGAAAGAGGGCCCAGGTCGAAAGAACGGGCAATGTTAACCCAGCTTTGCGCGCATTGCTGCTGGTAAGCGGCGGGGCCGAGTGGTCCGACGCCGCTGCCAACGTGTGGTAAAGTCAGCACCCCATTTTCAGCATGTTCCGTGATATGACAGACGCCAACGGCTCCCAGAGCCCATCGAGCATGAAGATCTATTTCCGTCTACTTGGTTATGTCCGACCCTACATCGGCGTGTTCCTGCTGAGTATCCTGGGCTTTCTGATCTTTGCATCGACCCAGCCAATGCTGGGCTACATCCTCAAGTATTTCGTCGACGGCCTGTCCAACCCGGATGCCTCGCTGTTTCCCAACGTCCCGCACCTGCGTGACCTGAACCTGCTGCACACGGTGCCGGCGCTGATCATCATCATCGCTGCCTGGCAGGGCCTGGGGTCGTTTCTGGGCAACTACTTCCTGGCCAAGGTCTCGCTGGGCCTGGTCCATGACCTGCGGGTGCAACTGTTCAATAACCTGCTGAGCCTGCCCAACCGCTACTTCGACCAGAACAACTCCGGGCACCTGATCTCGCGCATCACCTTCAACGTGACCATGGTCACTGGGGCGGCTACCGATGCCATCAAGGTGGTCATTCGCGAAGGCATGACGGTGGTGTTCCTGTTCGGCTCGCTGCTGCTGATGAACTGGCGCCTGACGCTAGTGATGCTGGCCATCCTGCCCCTGATCGCCTTCATGGTGGGCCGTGCCAGCAAGAAATTCCGCAAGCAGAGCAAGAAGATCCAGGTTGCCATGGGCGACGTCACCCACGTGGCGTCCGAGACCATTCAGGGCTACCGCGTGGTGCGCAGCTTCGGCGGTGAAGCCTACGAGCGCCAGCGCTTCCTCAAGGCCAGCCAGAGCAACACCGACAAGCAGCTGCGCATGACCCGCACCAGCGCCATCTATACGCCCCTGTTGCAACTGGTGATCTATGTTGCCATGGCCGTTCTGATGTTCCTGGTGCTGTACCTTCGTGGCGACGCCTCGGCAGGTGACATGGTGGCCTATATCACCCTGGCCGGCCTGCTGCCCAAGCCGATTCGCCAGCTTTCGGAAGTCAGTTCGACCATCCAGAAGGGCGTGGCCGGTGCCGAGAGTATCTTCGAGCAGCTCGACGAGCAGCGGGAAGTGGACAGGGGCACCGTCGAGCGCGATGCGGTCAGCGGGCGCCTGGAAGTTCGCAACCTCAGCTTCACCTACCCCGGTACCGATCGCCAGGTGCTGAGCGACATCAACTTCACCGTCGAGCCTGGGCAGATGGTCGCGCTGGTGGGCCGCTCCGGGAGCGGCAAGTCCACCCTGGCCGGCCTGATTCCACGCTTCTACCACCACAGCAGCGGCGAGATACTGCTCGATGGCGTGGAAATCGAAGACTTCAAGTTGCTCAACCTGCGTCGACACATCGCCCAGGTCAACCAGCATGTGACCTTGTTCAGCGACACCATCGCCAACAACATTGCCTACGGTGACCTGGCCGGCGCGCCGCGTGCCGACATCGAAGCGGCGGCCGAGGCGGCGTTTGCCAAGGATTTCGTCGATCAGTTGCCCAAGGGCTTCGATACCCAGATCGGCGAAAACGGCGTGTTGCTCTCCGGTGGTCAGCGCCAACGCCTGGCCATCGCCCGTGCGCTGTTGAAGAACTCGCCATTGCTGATCCTGGACGAAGCGACTTCGGCCCTGGATACCGAATCCGAGCGGCACATCCAGGCTGCACTGGACCGCGTGATGCAGGGGCGCACCACGTTGGTGATCGCGCACCGGCTGTCGACTATCGAGAAGGCCGACCAGATTCTGGTCATGGATCAGGGCCGCCTGGTGGAGCGAGGCACCCATGCCGAGCTGCTGGCCGCCAACGGCTACTATGCCCGCCTGCACGCCATGGGCCTGGATGAGCCGGCCAAGGCCGACATCACCTGACCCTGCCCGCAAAGGGGGCCCAGCGCCCCTTCTGTTTCGGGGTATTCCTCAGCGCGAACTGGCCCTAAAGCCGCCAGCCACGCTGTGCTAATATCCCGTCCCTGTTCACTATTGTCATATGGGTTGCCCATGAAGTTGTCCATGCCGCGTTTCGATCAAGCCCCGGTACTGGTGGTCGGCGATGTCATGCTCGACCGCTACTGGCATGGCGGTACGTCGCGTATTTCGCCGGAAGCGCCAGTGCCGGTGGTCAAGGTCGATCAGATCGAGGATCGCCCAGGCGGTGCGGCCAACGTAGCCTTGAACATCGCCGCACTCGGCGCGCCGGCTTCCCTGGTGGGCGTCACCGGGCAGGACGAAGCTGCCGACAGCCTTTCCAACAGCCTGCAGGCGGCAGGCGTGCGTTCTGTGTTCCAGCGCATTGCGCACCAGCCGACCATCGTCAAGCTGCGGGTCATGAGCCGGCACCAGCAACTGCTGCGCATCGATTTCGAAGAATCCTTCGCCACCGACCCGGTATCGCTCAGCGCAGAAGTCGACGGTTTGCTCGAAGGCGTCAAGGTTCTGGTGCTGTCGGACTACGGCAAAGGCGCGCTGAAAAACCATCAGGCGTTGATCCAGGCTGCACGGGCCAAGGGCATCCCGGTGCTGGCCGATCCCAAGGGCAAGGATTTCTCCGTTTACCGTGGGGCCAGCCTGATCACCCCCAACCTCAGCGAGTTCGAGAACATCGTCGGGCGTTGTGCCGACGAGGCGGAGCTGGTTGCCAAGGGTTTGCAGCTGCTGCAGGAACTGGACATGGGCGCCTTGCTGGTGACCCGTGGCGAGCACGGCATGACCTTGCTGCGCGAGGGCCATCCGCCCCTGCACCTGCCAGCCCGTGCGCGTGAAGTGTTCGATGTGACCGGCGCAGGCGATACCGTGATCTCCACCCTTGCCGCCGCCATTGCCGCCGGTGAAGAACTGCCCCAGGCAGTGGCCCTGGCCAACCTGGCAGCGGGCATTGTCGTCGGCAAGCTCGGTACTGCGGCGATCAGCGCGCCGGAGCTGCGCCGCGCCATCCAGCGCGAAGAGGGCTCCGAGCGCGGGGTGCTGGGCCTTGAGCAATTGCTGGTGGCAATCGACGATGCCAGGGCGCACAACGAGCGCATCGTGTTCACCAACGGCTGCTTCGACATCTTGCATGCGGGCCATGTGACCTACCTGGAGCAGGCACGCGCGCAAGGCGATCGTCTGATCGTCGCGGTCAATGACGATGCATCGGTCAGCCGCCTGAAGGGCCCGGGCCGGCCGATCAACAGCGTCGACCGCCGCATGGCCGTGTTGGCAGGCCTGGGCGCGGTGGACTGGGTGATCAGTTTCTCCGAGGGCACCCCGGAAAACCTGCTGAGCCAGGTCAAGCCGGATGTGCTGGTCAAAGGCGGCGACTACGGCATCGACCAAGTGGTTGGCGCCGACATCGTCAACGCCTATGGCGGCACCGTGAAAGTGCTGGGGCTGGTGGAAAACAGCTCTACCACCGCCATCGTCGAGAAGATCCGCAAGCACTGACAGGGCAGGGCTGCGTGGTGGTCCTCGGTCGTCAGCCGGCCCTGCTAGCGGCGCGCTGCAGGCCGGCTTCGGTCAGGGCTTGTGCAGTGAGGTACGCGCCCGCTTGAGCAGCGCTCGGGCCTTGGCACCGAACCGTTGCAGGTGAGAGGCGCGGGCTGGCTTGGGCTCCACCAGGCCTTGCTGGCGCACCCAGTCCTTCCAGCGTATGCGTTCCTCGTTGACCACCCAGCCCTCCTGCCGCGCGAAGCTTTCGGCCAGGTACAACCCGCGTGTGCTGGCTGGCACCAGTTCGTCTTTCTTCAAGGTATACAGCTCGGCCAGGGGCTGGCCGTCCTGTAGCGGCATCAGGTACAGGTCCGGGCGCTTGCGGTTCAGCCGCGCCACCAACTGGTCACCCTCCAGGCGTTCGTCCACATGGAACAGGCTGAGTTTCTTGATCTCCCTGGGCACTTGCAGGCGCATGTCGTAGATCAGTTGCAGGGAAGCGGTCGGCAGGTGCACGTAGGCCCGGGGCCGTTCCAGCAGGACCAGGTTACCGCAGTAGACCGGGCGGGCGGCACCGGACTGCGGGGCCAGTTGAAAATGCGGCGTCTCACGGTAGTGCAAGGCTGCTGCATAGGGCACCGGTAGCCAGGTGTCGTTGAAACGGCCGCCCAGCCAACCCTCGGTGGTTTCCAGCAGGCATTCCTCGGCCACTTCCTGCACGGCGGTGTGCAACGGCAGGTTCAGCTCCTGGGCGGGCACGTAGCCTGAGATCAGTTTCAGCACCACGTCGCCACGGTCTTGCCGCCGTTGACGGACCAGCACCCAGTAGTAACGGTTCTGCCAGCTCAGCGTCAGGCGCACCGACACACCCAGGTTGGCAAGCTCAACCGCGAACCGCTGCGGATCTGCCACCGCCACCGGTTTGCGACGTTGCTGGGTCTGGGCGAAATTGAGGGGCATGCCGGTGCCCTGGTAGAGAAGGCTTTCGGCCGTGGCCTCGACATGCAGCGGCAGCGTCTTGAAGTTGCTCGGGTTCTTGCGTATCAGCGTTCGCGCCACGTTGCTCCTCCTTGCGACGGCTCACCTGGCGCGTGGCCAGGCAGACTCAATGCTGGCCCAGGATTCGGGCGACGGTGGCCGCGTTATGGGCCAGGTGCAACGGGTTGATGGTGCCCACGATAGCACTGCTGACGCCTGGGTGGGCGAACAGCAGCTCGAAGCTGGCACGGACCGGGTCGACGCCGGGTGCCAGGCAGGCATGGCCGCTGGCCAGGGCCTTTTTAACCAAGATGGCCTTGCCGTGCTGCGCAGCGTAGTCGAGTACCGGTCGCTCCGCCTGTTCGTTCAGGTTGAAGGTCACCATGGCGCAGTCGCCTTGCTCCAACGCCTTCAAGCCTCCGGCCGCCGTCTTGCCTGAAAAGCCGAAACCCAGGAGCTTGCCTTCACGCTTGAGCGCGGCCAAGGTCTCATACACTTCCTGCTGTTCGAGGATGGCCAGGTCATTACCGTCGGAGTGCACCAGCACCAGGTCGATACGGTCGGTTTCCAGCCGGCGCAGGCTGCGTTCTACCGAGCGGCGGGTGTGGGCTGCGCTGAAATCGAAGCGCGATTGACCGCCGTCGTATTCCTCGCCCACCTTGCTCACCAGCACCCAGGCATCGCGCTGACCCCGCAGCAGCGGGCCAAGGCGCTCTTCACTACGGCCATAGGCCGGGGCGGTGTCGAGCAGGTTGATGCCCAGGTCGCGGGCCTGGCCGAGCAGCAGCCTGGCTTCATCGTCGCCGGGGATGGTGAAGCCTGAAGGGTATTTGACGCCCTGGTCCCGGCCAAGCTTGACCGTGCCCAGCCCCAGGGGCGAAACCTGCAAACCCGTGCTGCCCAGGGGGCGATGCAGGCCGTGGAGAGTTGGCAGGCTCATGGCAGCAGGGTCTCCCACGCAGGCTGGCCCAGCGGCGGGCGCGGCAAGTCGGTCAGGTCGGCCTGGGCCTGGGGCTGCACGGCGTCGCGTTGCAACTGGCGGATAACCCGATCGCTGAAATCAGGTGCCAGGGCCAGCTTGGTAGGCCAGCCCACCAGCAGCCGTTGCTGCTCGGCAAGAAACGCATTGTCCGGGCGCACCAGGCCGGACTGGGCAGGCTCGGCACGGTCCACCCGCAAGGTGGCCCAGTGCAGCTGGCTTTGATCCACCCAGGGCAGCAGGCTGGCCACTTCTTTCTGTGCCGCGGCGATCTGCTCGGCCGGCTCACGGGCCACCCCATCGGCTTCGGCCAGCTCGCCGCCCAGGTACCACACCCACTGTCCGTCGGCGGCCGGGTGGGTGGTCACCGTCATGCGCGGCTTGGGGCCTGCGCCCAGGCAATGGGCATAGAGTGGCTTGAGGTTGGCCCCCTTGACCATCACCATGTGCAGGGGGCGGGTTTGCATGGCGGGCTGCTCGAGGCCCAGTGCCTGCAACAGGTCCGCGATGCCGGCGCCGGCGCTGAGCACGATGCGCTGGGCGCGGATGTCACGCCCATCCACACGTAGGCCCACCAGCTCGCCATCGTCGCGCAGCGGCTCGATGCGCTCGCCTGCCAAGAGGCTGTCACCGGCCAGTTCGGCCAGGTTGGCCAATAGGCTGGGCACGTCGATCACCAGCTCGGCCAAGCGATAGACCTTGCCCTTGAAGGCGCGGTCTTGCAGCGCCGCAGGCAATTGGTCGCCTTTGACCTGATCCACCCGGCCACGCACCGCCTTGCTGGCGAAGAAGCTGGTGAGGTTGCCGGCCAGGGTGCCTGGAGACCACAGGTAATGCGCATCGGACAGCAAGCGCGTGTGGCGCAGGTCCAGTTCGCCGTTGCCCGCCAAGGCTTCGCGCCAGCGGCGCGGCATGTCGGCAATCGCTTCCGAGGCGCCGGTCAAGGCCCCATGCAGCGCGTACTTGGTCCCGCCATGGATGATGCCCTGGGACTTGAGCGTCTGTGCGCCGCCTACCGTGGCGCGCTCCACCAGCACTGTCGAATAACCCAAGCGGCGCAAGCGGGCATTGAGCCAGAGGCCTGCGACCCCGGCGCCGACGATCAGCACGTCAGTGGAAATGGCAGATGGCATGGCGATACCTCGAAAACTGGGACAGCTGGCAAGTATACAGGCTCAGGATCGGATGCACGGGGTGGCGTGCGTCACGCATCCAGAGGCTGCTGCCAAGGCCCGGCTCAATGCCCCGTGGTCTTGGAGAACAACTGGATCACCACCACGCCGCCGACGATCATCGCCATGCCGAGTATCGCCGGGATGTCCAGCTTCTGCCCATAGATCACCAGTGCTGCCACGCTGATCAGGACGATACCGAGCCCAGACCAGATCGCGTAGGCGATGCCCACCGGAATGCTGCGCACCACCAGCGTCAGCATCCAGAACGCGATGCCGTAACCCACCACCATCAGCAGCAAAGGCAATGGCGTGCTAAGGCCTTTGACGGCCTTCATGGAAGCGGTGGCGACGACTTCGGCGCAGATGGCAATCGCAAGGTAGGTGTAGGCATTCATGACGGTTCTCCATTCGATGGGCGCATTCTAGGCCGTACTCGGATGCGGTAAAGTCATTACCTATCTGGCAAGGAGATAGGTGGATGGCCGAGCAATGGAGTCTGGATCAGCTGCGCACGTTCCTGCGGGTGGCTGAGCTGCGTTCGTTTTCGGCGGTTGCACGCGAACAGCACAAGGCTCAGTCAGCGATCAGCAGCGCCATCGCCCTGCTCGAAGCGGACCTTGGGGTCACCTTGTTCGAACGCAGCAGTGGGCGCCAACCGAAGCTCACCGCAAACGGCGAAGCGCTGCTTGCCGATGCCCGTGAGCTGCTGCGCCAATGCGAGCGCCTGGCCGGGCGGGCCCTGGCACTGATGCGTGGCCAGGAAGCACTGCTGCGGGTGGCGCAGGATGAGGCGATGCCGTATCAGCCTGTCATCGACAGCCTGGATGAGCTGGCAACCTGTTACCCCTTTCTGCAAGTGCAACTGGCCAGCGGCGCTCAGGGCGATGTCGCGCGCAAGCTGGTGGAGCGGCGCGCCGACTTGGGGTTGTTCTTTCACCACGAGCGCATACCGGCGTCGCTTGAACGGCGGGCCTTGGGTAGCGTGGAAATGGTCACAGTCTGCGCCGTCGGCCATCCTTTGGCGCAGGCCGGCCGGGTGGACCGACAGCAACTGGCACGCCATCGACAGCTGCTGATTACGCCCCAGCAGAGCGGTTACCCGGGGGGTGAGGCGATCAGCCCGCAGGTATGGCGGGCCGACAGCTTCTATGCCATGGCCGAACTGCTGATGCGTGGGCTGGGCTGGGCCTGGCTGCCGCGCCATGTGGTGCAGTACCCCACCTACCAGGCGCACATGGTAGAGCTGGCCAGCGACTGGCGGCCACCGGCGCTGGTGGTGGAGCTTGCCTGGCGTCGGGACGAACCGCTGGGGCCTGCTGCGCAGTGGCTGGCCGAGCGCTTTGCGGTGCATTTGCGTGCGATCGGGTAAACTGCGTCGCCATGAACAGAACCCTCTACACTTTGCTGTTTCACCTGGGCCTGCCCTTGCTGGCGCTGCGCCTGTACTTGCGCGCGCGCAAGGCCCCTGCCTACGGCCGCCGCCTCGGTGAGCGGTTCGCCTTCAGGCTACCGGCCATGCGCAAAGGCGGCATCTGGGTGCATGCCGTCTCGGTGGGCGAAAGCATTGCAGCCGCGCCCATGGTGCGCGCCCTGCTCAAGGCCTACCCTGAGCTGCCGATTACACTGACGTGCATGACGCCCACCGGGTCGGAGCGTATTCGCGCCCTGTTCGGCGATGAACCCCGGGTCCAGCATTGCTACTTGCCATATGACCTGCCGTGGGCGGCAGGGCGCTTTCTCGACCATGTGCAGCCAAGGCTGGGCGTGATCATGGAAACCGAACTCTGGCCCAATCACATCCATCAGTGCGCCAGGCGTGGCATTCCCGTGGCGCTGGCCAACGCGCGCTTGTCAGAACGCTCGGCCCGTGGCTACGGGCGGTTTGCCAGGCTGACCCGGCCCATGCTGGCCGAAATGAGCCTGATTGCTGCGCAGACTGAAGTCGAAGCCCAGCGCTTTCTTGCACTCGGAGCGCGTACTGGCTGCGTGCAGGTGACCGGCTCGATCAAGTTCGACCTGAAGATCGATGAGCACCTGGTGCCGCGGGCCCAGGCCTTGCGCCAGCAATGGGCCGCCGCTTCGCGCCCGGTGTGGATCGCCGCCAGCACCCACGATGGCGAAGATGCCCTGGTCCTGCAGGCGCACCGGCAGTTGCTGCAGGTGCATGGGGATGCGCTGTTGATCCTGGTGCCCCGGCATCCGGAGCGCTTTGAGGCGGTCCATGCCTTGTGCAGCCAGCAGTTTGCCACGGTGCGTCGCTCTACCGGGCTGCCGGTGCTTGCACAGACGCAAGTGCTGCTGGGCGACACCATGGGTGAGTTGCTGTTCTTGTATGCCCTTGCCGACATGGCGTTCGTCGGCGGCAGCCTGGTGCCGACTGGCGGGCACAACCCGTTGGAACCGGCAGCCCTGGCGCTACCGGTGCTGATGGGGCCGCACGTGTTCAATTTTCTCGAGATCAGTGCCATGTTGCGCGAGGCGGGCGGGTTGCAGCAGGTCGATGACGCCCAGGGGCTGGCCGGTGCCGTGCAGCGGCTGGTCGAATTACCGCAAGATGCCCGGCGCATGGGTGAGGCGGGCAGGGCGGTGATGAGGGCCAATCAGGGGGCGTTGCAGCGCTTGCTCGAGGGGTTGGAAAAGTTGATGCCCTGAGCTCACCACGGGGGCGATGGCTGCGGTTGGCGTGATCAGGGGCCGCTTTTGCGGCCCATTTTGCAGTTCGGACAGCCCGCCCTCAGGGCCTGCGCTCGAAATTCTTCGCCGCCGCTGCCGCCAGGTCCGGAGGCAGGAAATCCTTGTCCGGGTTGTAGTCGGGTTTCAGGTAGCGCTTGAGGTCCTGCAGGTCTTGCGGGCTCAGCGTACCGGCTGCCTGTTTCAGGCTCAGGTTGTCGAGGATGTAGGCGTACCGGCTGTTGTTGTAGTCGCGCACCGAGGTGTACAGCTGGCGCTGGGCGTCGAGCACATCGACGATGTTGCGGGTGCCCACCTGATAGCCGATTTCGGTAGCCTCAAGTGCGCTCTGGTTGGAAATGATCGACTGCTTGCGCGCCTGCACCTGTTCGACGTCGGTGTTCACCGCGCGGTGCAGGTTGCGGGTATTCTCCACCACCTGGCGGCGCAGGCTTTCGCGCTGCTGCTCGCTCTGGCTCAGGCGTTGGTAGGCTTCGCGTACCTGTGAACTGGTCAGCCCGCCGCTGTAGATGGGGATGTTCAACTGCAAGCCAACGGTGGTCTGCTCCACGTCGCCGCCATAGCGAACACCCAGCGGTGAAGGGTTGCTAAAGCCCAGGTTGTCGTTGTCACCCTTCTGGTATTTGGCCACGGCATCCACGGTCGGGGCGTGACCGGCCTTGCGCTGACGCAGCGTTTCTTGCGCCGCGGACACTGCGTAGTTGGTCGCCAGCAGGTTGAGGTTCTGCCGGCCTGCAGTTTCGACCCAGGCCTTGGCGTCGTTGGGCACGGGCACCTGCACCGGCAGGCTGTGCACCACGCCCTGGATAGCGGTGTATTCCCGGTTGGTCAGGGTGACCAACGCCTCGAAGGCGTCCTGCACCTGACGGTCGGCGATGATGCGGTTGGCGCGGGCCGTGTCGTAACTGGCCTGGGACTGCAGCACGTCGGTCTTGTCCGAAAGCCCCACGTCGAAACGCTCGTTGGACTGGTCGAGCTGACGCTTGAGGGCCGCTTCCTCGGCCTTGCTGGCCGCCAGGTTGTCCTGGGCGCGCAGCACCGCGAAGTAGCTTTGCGCCGTCTGCAGGATCAGGTTCTGCTCGGTGGCAGACAGCTCCAGCGCGGCCTGTTCGTTGAACGCTTCGGCAGCCTGCAACTGGAACCAGCGGTCGGCGCGGAAGATGGGCTGGGCCAGGGTCGCGCTCCAGGCATTGCCGCTGCGGTTGGATGTGATCGAAGGTTCGTCGAGCTTGGTGCGGGTGCTTTGCATTTCGGCACCGGCCGACAGGTTGGGCAGCAAGCCGGCACGGGCCTGGGGCACGATTTCGCGACGCGCGCCGTAGTCGGCGCGAGCGGCGGCCAGATCGGCGTTGTTCTGTACCGCTTCCTGGTAAACGCTCACCAGATCGGTCTTCACCGTAGCCGGCACGTCCGCTGCCCAGGCCATCGTCTGGGACGCACAAGACACGGCCAGGGCCAGTGAGAGTTTGCGCAGCATAGGGGCAATCCTTGTACGAAATGTAATTACTGAACTGTTGAGTTTCGTGTGATGACGCAGTGTAGTGCCACGCGCACCGGGCAACAATCACCCCGGATGCCGTTGATCATTCCCGGGATTGCTCGCTTGGCTTTGCCGGCAACTCCAGTCTAGACTGCGCATGTTCTTGTCGGGGTGCCTTGAAGCAAAGGCTGAGATCGCATAGGTGCGGATCCCGTTGAACCTGATCAGGTTAGCGCCTGCGTAGGGAACAAGATTGCTCGCCTTCCCGGGGAGCCTCTTGTGCCAGGTCCGGGAAAGCATCGGCTGCTTGCAGCCCATGACACCCCGTCTTTGGCACCGCACCCGTCTAGGAGTGCGTCCGCGTCCTTCAGGTTCACCCCGACATTCCACTGCTAGGAAGCCGTCTGGAGAGCCTGTGATGACCCAACAAGAAAAAGCGATGAACCTCAGCGAATCGGCGCAAGTCGATCAGCAGTCCGTGCAGCCGTTTCCGCGCTCGCGCAAGGTTTATGTCCAGGGCTCGCGCCCGGATATTCGCGTGCCGATGCGCGCGATCAGCCTGGCCGACACGCCCACCGATTTTGGGGGTGAGAGCAATGCGCCGGTGCTGGTCTACGACACTTCCGGCCCTTACACCGACCCAGAGGTGTTGATCGACGTGCGCAAGGGCCTGGCCGACGTGCGTTCGGCCTGGATCGACGCACGGGGTGACACCGAGCGCCTGAGCGGGCTGAGCTCCCACTTCGGCCAGCAGCGGCTGAACGACGCCGAACTGGCCAAGCTGCGCTTCGCCCATGTCCGCAACCCGCGTCGTGCCAAGCCAGGCGCCAATGTGTCGCAGATGCATTACGCCCGCCAGGGCATCATCACCGCCGAGATGGAATACGTGGCCATCCGCGAGAACATGAAGCTGCAGGAGGCCCGGGCGGCAGGCCTGCTCGATACGCAGCATGCCGGTCACAGCTTCGGCGCCAGCATTCCCAAGGAAATCACCCCCGAGTTCGTACGTGAGGAAGTGGCCCGTGGCCGCGCCATCATCCCGGCCAACATCAACCATACCGAGCTGGAGCCGATGATCATCGGCCGCAACTTCCTGGTGAAAATCAACGGCAACATCGGCAACAGTGCGTTGGGTTCGTCCATCGAAGAAGAAGTGGCCAAGCTCACCTGGGGCATTCGCTGGGGCTCGGACACCGTCATGGACTTGTCCACCGGCAAGCACATCCATGAAACCCGCGAATGGATCATTCGCAACTCACCCGTGCCCATCGGCACCGTTCCCATCTACCAGGCATTGGAAAAGGTTGGCGGTGTGGCCGAGGACCTGACCTGGGAGCTGTTTCGCGACACGCTGATCGAACAGGCCGAGCAGGGCGTGGACTACTTCACCATCCATGCCGGGGTGCTGCTGCGCTATGTCCCGCTGACCGCCAAGCGCGTCACCGGCATCGTCAGCCGGGGTGGCTCGATCATGGCCAAGTGGTGCTTGGCGCATCACCAGGAGAACTTCCTGTACACCCACTTCGAAGAAATCTGCGAAATCATGAAGGCCTACGACGTCAGCTTCTCGCTGGGCGATGGCCTGCGCCCAGGCTCGATCGCCGACGCCAACGATGCGGCGCAGTTCGGCGAGCTGGAAACCCTGGGCGAACTGACCAAGATCGCCTGGAAGCACGATGTGCAATGCATGATCGAAGGCCCTGGCCATGTGCCGATGCAGTTGATCAAGGAGAACATGGACAAGCAGCTAGAGTGCTGTGACGAAGCGCCGTTCTACACCCTCGGCCCGCTGACCACCGACATCGCCCCTGGCTACGACCACATCACCTCCGGCATCGGGGCGGCCATGATCGGCTGGTTTGGCTGCGCCATGCTCTGCTATGTGACGCCCAAGGAACACCTGGGACTGCCTGACAAGGACGACGTCAAGACCGGCATCATCACCTACAAGATTGCAGCCCATGCAGCCGACCTGGCCAAAGGTCACCCAGGGGCCCAGATTCGCGATAACGCGTTGTCGAAGGCGCGCTTCGAGTTTCGCTGGGAAGATCAGTTCAACCTGGGGTTGGACCCTGACACGGCGCGTGCCTTCCACGACGAAACCCTGCCCAAGGAGTCGGCCAAGGTGGCGCATTTCTGCTCCATGTGCGGGCCGAAGTTCTGCTCCATGAAGATCACCCAGGAAGTGCGTGAATACGCTGCTCGGATCGAAACCGTGGACGTCTCGGTGGAGCAGGGCATGCGCGAGCAGGCCGAGCGCTTCCGCCAGGCCGGCAGCCAGCTGTACCACAAGGTCTGAGGCGCAGCCTTTGGGCCAAGGTGGGTACACCCTACGCCGCGAAGCAGGTAAGTGCTGCAACGCGGTTAGCCGCCTGCCTTGCGCCCACCCCTACAATCACATTGCCGAGTGCGAGCAAGCATGACCACGTCCAGTCTATTCTCCCCCGATCATCCCATCCCCAACGGCCAACGCGTGTTCGGCGGCCGCGACCTGTTTTCACTATGGTTTTCCCTAGGCATCGGCCTGATGGTGCTGCAAGTCGGTGCCATGCTGGCGCCGGGCCTTGGCCTGTCCGGGGCTATCCTGGCCATCGCCTTGGGCACCGGGGTCGGTGTGTTGTTGTTGGGTGCTGCCGGTGTGATCGGCAGTGACACCGGTTTGTCCGCCATGGGTACGCTCAAGCTCAGCCTGGGGGCGCAAGGTGCGCGCTTGCCAGCGCTGCTCAACGTATTGCAGCTGATAGGCTGGGGCGCCTTCGAGATCATCGTCATGCGCGATGCCGCCAGCCTGCTGGGTGCACGAGCCTTCGGTGAGGCCAGCGTGTGGAACAGCCCGGTACTGTGGACGCTGTGTTTCGGCGCGCTGGCCACCGTGCTTGCGGTCAGCGGGCCGTTGGCCTTCGTGCGCAAGATCCTGCGGGCCTGGGGTATCTGGCTGCTGCTGGGCGCCTGTGCCTGGCTGACCTGGAACCTGTTCGCCAAGGCTGACCTGGCGACGCTGTGGCAACGCGGCGGGGATGGGTCGATGTCGCTGGCCGTGGGCTTTGACATCGTCATCGCCATGCCCTTGTCGTGGTTGCCGCTGATTGCCGACTATTCGCGGTTTGCCCGTGACGGCAGGCAGGTGTTCGGCAGTACGGTGGTGGGGTACTTCATCGGCAACACTTGGCTGATGAGCCTGGGGGTGGCCTACACCCTGGCCTTCGCGGCGCAGGGCGAAGTCAATGCCCTGCTACTGGCGCTCGCCGGGGCTGGCATGGGTATTCCGTTGTTGCTGATTCTGCTCGACGAATCGGAAAAAGCCTTCGCCGATATTCATTCGGCAGCGGTCTCCGCCGGGGTGCTGGCACGCGTGAAGGTAGAACACCTGGCCCTGGCCATCGGTGTGTTGTGCACGCTGATCGCCCTGTTGGCACCGCTTGCGCAGTACGAGAACTTCCTGCTGCTGATCGGCTCGGTGTTCGCCCCGCTGTTCGGCGTGGTGCTGATGGACCATTACTGGGTTCGCCGTCGCAGCGTTCCAGCCCATGTAGGGGCGCTGCACTGGCCGGCATTGCTGGCATGGGCGGCTGGGGTGGCGGCGTATCACATCATTGCCGCCCAGGCGCCGGACCTGGGCGCGACCCTGCCGGCGTTGGTGCTGGCAGGGGTGTTGTATGGCGTGTTGAACCTCAGCCGCGGCCGGGGAACAGTTCGGGCTTGATCACACCATTGAGGCGTGGGTAAGGGATTTTCAGCTCCACATGGCCCATGGAATACGGCGCGATGGCGTACACCTCGTACTTCACCACCACCGCGCCGTAGGTCAGGGCGATATGGGGCGAGCGTTTGAATGGCCAGGTCTTGATGAACTCGGCATCCTTGTCCATGCCGACACTGATCAGCCAGGCGCGGTGCGATTCCTCCACCGTCTTCCAGAACGTTTCTTCCTGGCCCGGGACCAGCATGTCCTGCAGTGTCAGGACCTTGTCCAGCTTGCGTGAATAGTTGATGAAGGCACGACCTGGCATGCCATGGGCGCCACCGGTATCCAGGTAGCTGGACAGCTCGATGATCACCAGCCCGTCATGCTGTTCGCGTACCTTGGCCTGCAAGTAGCTGCTGTTGCGCTTCTCGGCGCTGGCCAGGTAGTGCTGTTCGTAGGCTTGCAACGTGGTCGGTGCTGCCGCGTGCTGGTTGTCCTCGGTCAGCTGCAGCAGGCGCTTTTCGACAATACCGTCGAGCTTGGGCAACGCCGGGAAATGCACGGTGTCAATATTCACCAACGGGCAATCACGCTCGCTGCAGCCTGGCTTGACGTGCTCCCAGGCTTCGCGCTTGACCTCGAGCGGTGCTCGGTAGTTGGGGGCGAACAGGCTCTGGCATGCGCCCAGCGCCAAGGCCAGCACAGCGATGGATGTCAGTTTGACGAGTGTCATGATGATCCTTGCAAGAACAGGGAAAAGTCGGCCTTTGACCGTCGGCATGGCCTTCAGTTCGCCACTAAGCTAACAGAGACCGGGCCCGCTGTGCCATGTACGCCAACGGTTGTCGCCGGGGGGTGAAACGTGCCAGCGTGCAGAGTAGGATGGCGCGATGCAGCAGCGATGCAACGAGGATTTTCATGTCGGATACGTTGAATTCAGTGCCCCAGGCGGTCGAGATCGTCAAGCGGGACAAGTGTTTCCAGGGCTTTTACAGGCTCGACAAGCTGCACCTTCGCCATGAGCTGTTCGCCGGTGGAATGGGCCGGGAAATCAGCCGTGAGCTGTTCGTGCGCCATGACGCGGTGTGCGTTTTGCCGTACGACCCGCAGCGCGATGAAGTGGTCCTGATCGAGCAGTTTCGTGTGGGCGCCCTGGACAAGGTCGCCAACCCCTGGTTGATCGAGATGGTCGCCGGGCTGATCGACAAGGACGAGCAGCCAGAAGAAGTGGCCCACCGTGAGGCCGAGGAAGAGGCCGGCCTGACGTTCAGCGCGCTGTGGCCGATGACGCGCTACTTCCCTTCGCCAGGCGGCAGTGACGAATACGTCCACCTGTTCCTTGGCCGCTGCAGCGCCGAGGGTGCCGGTGGCCTGCACGGGCTGGAGTCTGAAGGCGAGGATATCCGGGTGCGCGTGTGGTCGTTCGAGGATGCCTTGCAGGCGGTACGCGACGGGCGCATCTGCAATGCCGCGACCATCATCGGCTTGCAATGGCTCGCCCTGAACCGCGACGAAGTTCGAGGTATGTGGAAGTGAACCTGCTGCGCGAGCGCTACCGGGTCGACCTGGCCGGATTGCAGGCCGCCTGTGAGGCCAACTATGCCCGGCTGATGCGCCTGCTCCCGGACATGCGCACCACCCAGAGCTCGCGTAGCATCGGCATGACCCAGGGCGACCAGATGCTGGGCGTGCTAGTGCTCGACGTGGTCCTGGCCTGCCCCTACACCACCACGCTGCGCATACGCCAGGAGCACAGCCTGCCCTGGCTGCCGGTCCCGGTCATGGAGGTGCAGGTTTACCATGACGCCCGCATGGCCGAAGTGGTGAGCGCCGAGCACGCCAGGCGTCTGCGCAGCATCTATCCTTACCCCAACGCCGCCATGCACCAGCCGGACGAAAAAGCCCAGCTGAACCTGTTCCTGGGTGAATGGCTTTCTCACTGCCTGGCCTGCGGCCACGAACTGGTAAGCGCTCGCTGAAAGGAGACGGCCTTGCCGCACTCGAACCCTGCCGGCACCGTTAACGTGGTGCACCTGACCGACGCCCATCTGTTCGCCAGCCCCGAGGGCAGCATGCTAGGCCTCAATACCCGCGACAGCCTGCGCCATGTGGTGCGGCAGGCATTGCGCGAGCAGAGCGACACGCACCTGTTGTTGTGCACGGGGGACTTGTCCCAGGACGCCAGCGTTGCTTCCTACGCGGCCTTTGAGCAATTGACCGCAGGCTTTGCTGCGCCGGCGCGCTGGCTGCCGGGCAACCATGACGAAGCGCAGGTGATGGCGCAGGTGGCGCCTGAGTTAGTGCAGCCGGTTACCGACATCGGGGCCTGGCGCATCGTCATGCTCGACACGGCAGTGCCAGGAGCGGCCCATGGTTGGCTGCAGGATACCCAGCTCAGCCTGCTGGAAACTGCATTGCGCACGTCAGGGGAGCGCCACTGCCTGGTGTGCCTGCACCATCAACCGGTCGACATCGGCTGTGCATGGATCGCCCCCATCGGCCTGCGCAACGCCGATGCGCTGTTCGCCGTGATCGATCGTCACCCCCAGGTGCGTGCGCTGTTGTGGGGGCACGTGCATCAGGAATGGGATCAATGGCGCGGCGACCTGCGGCTGCTGGCCACGCCTTCGACCTGCATCCAGTTCGCCCCAGGCAGTGAAGATTTCGAGGTAAGCCAGCAGCATCCTGGCTATCGCTGGATCCGCTTGCAGACTGATGGGACGGTGGACACGGGGGTGGAGCGGGCGCTGGATTTCGAGGTCAGGCTCGATTTCGATAGCCCGGGGTATTGAACTGCGCGGGCTGTCCTGCACGCGCTCTCCAAGCGAACCCAGTCCCGTGCGGCCTTTGTGCCGCGATGGGGCGCGCAGCGGCCCCAGGATTTCAGCTTCGCAGCAGATGTCGCCGGGGCCGCTTTGCGGCCCATCGCGGCCGGTCCGGCGCCCCGGCAAGGCCGCTTCCACCCTAACCGTGTCACCATAGCTGCCAGTAGTCTCAGTGACTCTCCACCTGCCCATAGCGGAATGTGTTTCAGAAAAACCGGCGCGGCGCCAAAACCTTGCGAACGCGATACACTGCGCGTCCCTGCGCCTGCCTACAGGCGCAACGCTACAGCTTCCGGGGGCAGCATGTCGGGTTCCATCCTCTATATACACGGCTTCAACAGCTCGCCGTTGTCAGCCAAGGCCAGGCAGCTTCAGGCCGTCATGCAGCACCTCGGGCTGATCGACCGGCTGCGCCTGCCAGCGCTGCATCATCATCCCCGCCAGGCCATCGAGCAGCTTGAAGGTTGCATCGCCGAACTGGGCGCGCCGTTGCTGGTGGGCAGTTCACTGGGCGGCTACTATGCCACCTACCTGGCCGAGCGCCATGGCCTCAAGGCCTTGCTGGTCAACCCCGCCGTAGGGCCGCACCGCCTGTTCGACGGCTATTTGGGTACCCAGCACAACCATCACACAGGCCAGGCGTGGGAGTTGACCCTTGACCACGTCCAGGCGCTGGCCGAGCTGGAGGTCCCGCCCCCTACGGACCCAAGCCGCTACCAGGTATGGTTGCAGACCGGCGACGAAACCCTGGACTATCGCCACGCCGAGCGGTACTACCGCCACTGCGCGCTGCGTATCCAGGCCGGTGGCGACCACAGCTTCCAAGGCTTCGCCGAGCGCCTGCCGGCCCTACTGGCCTTCGCCGGTGTTGCCCCGACGCAGTACGCTGCACTCGATTTTTCTGTATTTTGATTTTTTTGCATTCACCAGACTGACGACGAGACCCCATGGCCAATCCCAGCGCTAGCGCCTATAACGCAGACGCCATCGAAGTCCTCTCGGGCCTTGACCCGGTTCGCAAGCGGCCGGGCATGTACACCGACACCAGCCGCCCCAACCACCTGGCCCAGGAAGTCATCGACAACAGTGTCGACGAAGCCCTCGCCGGCCACGCCCGTTCGGTGCAGGTCATCCTGCACGCCGACCATTCGCTGGAAGTCAGCGACGATGGTCGCGGCATGCCAGTGGACATCCACCCTGAAGAAGGCGTGTCGGGCGTCGAACTGATCCTCACCAAGCTGCATGCCGGCGGTAAGTTCTCCAACAAGAACTACCAATTCTCCGGCGGCCTCCATGGCGTCGGTATTTCGGTGGTCAACGCCTTGTCCACGCAGGTGCGCGTGCGGGTGAAGCGTGACGGCAACGAATACCAGATGACCTTTGCCGATGGCTTCAAGTCAAGCGAGCTGGAAGTGGTCGGCGCGGTCGGCAAGCGCAACACCGGCACCAGCGTCTATTTCAGCCCCGACCCCAAGTACTTCGATTCCCCGCGGTTCTCCATCAGCCGGCTCAAGCACGTACTCAAGGCCAAGGCCGTGCTCTGCCCAGGCCTGCTGGTCAGTTTCGAGGACAAGGCCAGCGGCGAGAAGGTGGAATGGCATTACGAAAACGGCCTGCGCTCCTACCTCGTGGATTCGGTCAGTGACTTCCAGCGCCTGCCCGACGAGCCGTTCTGCGGCAGCCTGGCCGGCAACAAGGAAGCGGTCGACTGGGCCCTGCTGTGGCTGCCCGAAGGGGGCGACAGCATTCAGGAAAGCTACGTCAACCTGATCCCCACGGCCCAGGGCGGCACCCATGTCAACGGCCTTCGCCAAGGCTTGCTGGACGCGATGCGTGAGTTCTGCGAGTTCCGCAACCTGCTGCCCCGTGGCGTGAAGCTGGCCCCGGAAGACGTCTGGGAGCGCATCACCTTCGTGCTGTCGATGAAGATGCAGGACCCACAGTTCTCCGGGCAGACCAAGGAACGCCTTTCCTCGCGCGAAGCCGCTGCCTTCGTCTCAGGCGTGGTCAAGGATGCCTTCAGCCTGTGGCTCAACGCCCACCCGGAGCTGGGCATGCAGCTGGCCGAGTTGGCCATCAGCAACGCCGGTCGCCGCCTGAAGGCCAGCAAGAAGGTCGAGCGCAAGCGCATCACCCAGGGCCCCGCACTGCCAGGCAAGCTGGCCGATTGCGCGGGCCAGGACCCGATGCGCGCCGAGCTGTTCCTGGTCGAGGGCGACTCGGCCGGTGGTTCGGCCAAGCAGGCGCGTGACAAAGAGTTCCAGGCGATCCTGCCGCTGCGCGGCAAGATCCTCAACACCTGGGAAGTGGACGGCGGTGAAGTGCTCGCCAGTCAGGAAGTGCACAACATCGCTGTCGCCATTGGCGTGGACCCAGGCGCTACCGACCTGGCGCAGCTTCGTTACGGCAAGGTGTGCATCCTGGCCGACGCCGACTCCGACGGCCTGCACATCGCCACCCTGCTGTGCGCGCTGTTCGTGCAGCATTTCCGGGCACTGGTCGAAGCCGGTCATGTGTATGTGGCCATGCCGCCGCTGTACCGTATCGACCTGGGCAAGGAAATCTACTACGCCCTGGATGAAGCCGAACGAGACGGCATTCTCGACCGCCTGGTGGCAGAGAAAAAGCGCGGCAAGCCGCAGGTCACCCGCTTCAAGGGCCTGGGCGAGATGAACCCGCCCCAGTTGCGCGAAACCACCATGGACCCCAACACTCGGCGCCTGGTCCAGCTCACCCTGGACGACGTGCAGACCACATGCGAGCTGATGGACAAGCTGCTGGCCAAGAAGCGTGCCGGGGACCGCAAGGCCTGGCTGGAAACCAAGGGCAACCTGGCAGAGGTCATGGTTTGATTCGTTGGCTCCTGGCGGCTTGCCTGCCGCTGGTGGCCTTGCCGACCCTGGCAGACACCTGGCCTGAACTTGAACTGATCGGCGAGCATCCCGTCGATGGCATGCGTGCCGGTAACCTGTCGGGCCTTGCGCAATGCCGGGGTAGCTTATGGGGTGTCTCGGACCGGGACGACGATCGCCTCTACCGTTTCGAACTCAAGGACGGTGCGTGGCAGGCACAGGCAGTGGCGTTCGACCCACCACCGGTGCCGGAGAGCGGCTTGCCGTGGGGGCTGAAGATGCGGACCTGGCTGGCGTCGTGGCTGCGCGGTGGCGACCTTGATTTCGAGGGCATCACCTGTGACCAGGCCGGCAACCTGTACCTGGTCAGCGAGGCGCATGCCGCCGTGCTGCAACTGCCTGTTTCGGGCGCGCCGCACTGGCTGAAGATCGATTCGGCCATGGTGCGCCAGGCACGGGCCAGCGGCATGCTGCTGAACTTCAATGCGCTGTTCGAAGGCGTGGCCGTCAACCCTGCCGGCGATCGCCTGTGGCTGGCTGGCGAGCGTGAGCGCCGTGGGCTGGTGGCCATCGAGCGCCAACAGTCGGTGTGGGCCTGCGGGCGACGCTGCGTCCTGTTCAGCGAAGCCGGTGTAGAGATGCAGCCGCCGCAGCTACCCGATGCGCGACCGGTTTCGCGAGACTTTGCCGACCTGGCCTGGTTCGACGGCAAACTGTTCACGCTCGAGCGCAATGCCTATCGCATCTGTCGCCGCGATGCCGACAGCGGTCAGATCGAGCGCTGCTGGTCGTTTGCGGCCGACGCGTTGACCGAGCCACGGCGCTATGGCCAGCTGTTCGGTGTGGCCGAGGCGCTAGTGGTCGACGCCGAGGGGGCGTGGATCGGCCTGGACAACAATGAAGGCGCGCGTGCCGATGGCGAGCGCCGGCCGATCGTCTGGCGCTTTGCGGCCCCTGCCGGCGGCTGGAGTGCCAAGCCGTGAGCCAGGCACCGGGCAAACGGGCGGGCAGGGTGCTGATGATCCTGGCCTGGGCGGCGGCGCTGTTCCTGGCCACGCGCTTCTTCGGGCAATGGGAAGACCGCCAGCGCAACCCCAATGCGCAGGTCCAGTCCTCCCATGGACAAGGGTTTGTCGAGGTGCGCCTGCTGGGCAATGGCCAGGGCCACTTCGTCGCCGATGGCGCCATCAATGGCCAGGTGGTGCATTTCATGCTCGACACCGGTGCCACCGATGTTGCCATACCCGAATCCCTGGCCGACGGCCTTGCGCTCAAGCGTGGCAGCCCGGTAACCGTCAGCACCGCCAACGGTCGCACGCAAGGCTATCGCACCCGGCTGGACAGCCTGCAATTGGGCGATATCCACCTGCGCGACATTCGCGCGATCGTGGTGCCGGGCCTGGATGGCACCACTGTGCTATTGGGCATGAGCGCCCTGAAACAACTTGAATTTACCCAGCGCGGCGGCACCATGCTGCTGCGCCAGAACCTGAAATGACGAGGCTCGCATGAGCGAACTACAAGACAGTCTGGACGGCGTCGAACGCCGCTCGTTGGCTGACTTCACCGAACAGGCCTACCTCAACTACTCCATGTACGTGATCATGGACCGGGCCTTGCCGCATATCGGCGACGGCCTCAAGCCTGTGCAGCGGCGCATTGTCTACGCCATGAGCGAGCTGGGCCTGGACGCCGATGCCAAGCACAAGAAGTCGGCGCGCACCGTGGGCGATGTGCTCGGCAAGTTCCACCCCCACGGGGACTCGGCCTGCTACGAGGCCATGGTGCTGATGGCGCAGCCCTTCAGCTACCGCTACACCTTGGTGGACGGCCAGGGCAACTGGGGCGCGCCGGACGATCCCAAGTCGTTTGCCGCCATGCGTTATACCGAAGCACGGCTGTCGCGGTATGCCGAGGTGCTGCTCGACGAAGTCGGCCAAGGTACCGTGGATTGGGTGCCCAACTTCGACGGCACCTTGCAGGAACCGGCGGTGTTGCCCGCGCGCCTGCCCAACATTCTGCTCAACGGCACCACCGGCATCGCCGTGGGCATGGCCACCGACGTGCCGCCGCACAACCTGCGCGAGGTGGCCAGTGCCTGCGTGCGCTTGCTCGACGAGCCAAAGGCCTCCATCGAGCAGTTGTGCGAGCACATCCAGGGGCCCGATTACCCGACCGAGGCAGAGATCGTCACGCCTCGGGCCGACATTCTCAAGATGTATGAAAGCGGGCGCGGTTCGATTCGCATGCGTGCAGTGTACCGGGTCGAGGATGGCGATATCGTCGTCACGGCGTTACCGCACCAGGTGTCCGGCGCCAAGGTATTGGAGCAGATCGCCGCACAGATGCAGGCCAAGAAGCTGCCGATGGTCGCTGACCTGCGCGATGAGTCCGATCACGAAAACCCCTGCCGCATCGTCATCATCCCGCGCTCCAATCGCGTGGATGCCGACGAGCTGATGCAGCACCTGTTCGCCACCACCGACCTTGAAAGCAGCTACCGGGTCAACGTCAACATCATCGGCCTGGACGGCCGCCCGCAACTGAAGAACCTGCGGGCGCTGCTGCTGGAATGGTTGGAGTTCCGTACCGGCACTGTCCGGCGGCGCTTGCAGCATCGCCTGGACAAGGTCGAAAAACGCCTGCACTTGCTGGACGGCTTGCTCACTGCCTTCCTCAATCTGGACGAAGTGATTCATATCATCCGTACCGAGGAACATCCCAAGCAGGCGCTGATCGCCCGCTTCAACCTCACCGAGATCCAGGCCGATTACATCCTGGAAACCCGCCTGCGCCAGCTCGCCCGGCTGGAAGAGATGAAAATCCGTGGCGAGCAGGACGAGCTGCTCAAGGAGCAGGCCAAGCTGCAGGCACTGCTGGGCAGCGAGGCGAAGTTGCGCAAGTTGGTGCGCAGCGAATTGATCAAGGATGCTCAGACCTATGGCGATGACCGACGCTCGCCCATCGTGGCGCGGGCAGAAGCCAAGGCGCTCTCGGAAAACGAGCTGATGCCGACCGAGCCCGTCACGGTGGTGCTGTCGGAGAAAGGCTGGGTAAGGTGTGCCAAGGGGCATGACATCGATGCCACTGGCCTGTCTTATAAAGCCGGGGATGGGTTCAAGGCCGCGGCCGCAGGGCGCTCGAACCAATTTGCCGTGCTCATCGACTCCACCGGACGAAGTTATTCGGTGGCCGCCCACAGCCTGCCGTCAGCCCGTGGCCAGGGCGAGCCCCTGACCGGGCGCCTGGCGCCGCCACCGGGCGCCACTTTCGAGTGCGTGCTGCTGCCCGAAGACGATGCGCTCTACGTGGTGGCTTCCGATGCCGGCTACGGGTTCGTGGTCAAGGGTGAAGACCTGCAGGCCAAGAACAAGGCTGGCAAAGGGCTGCTCAGCCTGCCCAACGGCGCCAAGGTGATGACGCCGCGACCGGTGGCCAACCGGGAGCAGGACTGGTTGGCAGCGGTAACCACCGAAGGCCGTCTACTGGTGTTCAAGGTCAGTGATCTGCCGCAGTTGGGCAAGGGCAAGGGCAACAAGATCATCGGCGTGCCCGGTGACCGGGTCGCCAGCCGGGAAGAGTACGTCACCGACCTTGCCGTGGTGGCCGAAGGGGCCACGCTGGTGCTACAAGCCGGCAAGCGGACCCTATCACTCAAGGGCGATGACCTGGAGCACTACAAGGGCGAACGTGGTAGGCGCGGCAGCAAGTTGCCCCGTGGCTTCCAGCGGGTCGATGGGCTGCAGGTCGAATTGCCCGGCTGAGCATCCGACAGGCCCGCAATGGCGATTTCACCGCCGTTGCGGGCAGAAATGCTGGAGTCGGGCACTTATTTCGCGGATGATATGCCCCCCTGCGGTGCCGGCGTAGCCGTGTGCCCGTTTGAATCCATACGTATCACTGCGGCGTGCCTGAAGGCAGCCGCCTGGATGGGATGATGAAATTTCTGCGCCTTCCCTTTGCGCTGTTGATGACGGGTCTATTGGGCCTTGGCGGGTGCACCATGCACCAGCCGGTTGCCTTGTACCAGCTCGACAGCGGTGATCCTGGCCAGCCGTCGCAACATGCGGGCATGGCCGTCGTACTCGGCCCGGTTTCGGTGGCCGACTATCTGCAACGTGAGACGTTCCTGCAACGCCAGGCCGACGGCAGCCTCAGTGCTGCGACCGACGGGCGCTGGGCAGGCAGCCTGTCCTCGGATATCGACCAGTTGCTGGTGCGGCAGCTGGCTTGGCGTCTGGACAGCCAGCGCGTGGTGCTGGCGCCGGCGACGGCAGGTTTCAGCCCGGACGTGCAAGTGCTGCTATCGATCACGCGACTGGACTCTGGCAAGAACCAACCTGCGGTTCTGGATGCACAATGGCGTGTGCTCGACCGCCGTGGTCAGGTGCGTGACAACCGCATCGTACATTTAGAGCAGAAGCATGAAGGCAGCGAGGCCTCGCAGGTCCAGGCGCAAGGGCAACTGTTGCAGAAGCTGGCCGAGCAACTAAGCACTGCGGTCAAGCCGTTGGCAAACCAGCCGGCCATTGCCGAAGCCGCACCCAAGAAGCCTGCAGCGCCTGTGCAGGTCAAGAAGCAGCCCGAGAAATCCAAAATCCCGATGGCCTCGCCGATTCGTACCGACATGGAAGTGTATCGGTTCTGATCGAAGACCAGCCATGAAAAAGCCCGCATCA